>NZ_JBBGYS010000040.1:0-69346 GCF_037479595.1 Pseudomonas sp. MYb541
CCGCCAAGCCAGCTGCCAAAACTGCTGCTGCGAAACCAGCCGCTAAGCCAGCTGCTAAACCTGCTGCTGCAAAACCGGCCGCCAAGCCAGCCGCTAAACCTGCTGCTGCAAAACCGGCCGCCAAGCCAGCCGCTAAACCTGCTGCTGCGAAACCAGCCGCGAAGCCAGCTGCTAAACCTGCCGCTGCAAAACCCGCTGCGAAGCCAGCCGTTGCCAAGCCAGCTGCCGCAAAACCAGCACCGGCCAAGCCAGCAACGCCTGCTGCTGCCCCGGTAGCGTCCACCGCTCCAACTGCACCGGCCAGCAGCGCGACTGCACCGGTAGCGCCAAGCACCACTCCAACCAGCGCTTCCTAAGCGTTGGTGACCACGACGCGCAGCTGCTGCAGCGCGTCGTGGTCAAGGTTGGCGGCATCCTCAGCCGCCAGTCCTTCCAGCCAGTGCTGTTGATCTAGCGCCTTCCCTACAGGCCATGTTTGCGCCAACGCTTCCAGGCGCGCCAGCAACTGCCGTTCGGCGTCCAGCTCCAGGGCCTTGACTCGCTCACGCAACCCAGCCAAATCCTCATCCTGCTGCGCCATGGCGCGCCATTGTGTGCGCACCCGTCTTAACGGTTCGATCACGTCTGTCTGCCAAGGCCTGGCGATGTGCTTCAGCGCCTGTATGCGTTCGGCGGTTACTGTCACCGCACGCTGTTCCAGCCACGCGCCACACAGCAACAGGCACACGTCCGCACCTTGCGCCTGCAAACGCAGGCAAGCGGCTTCGCACCCTGGGCGGGCGTAAGTCGAGAGGGCAAAGCTCCACAGGTCAGCGCACATATTCACACCCAAGCCAGCGGCCAACGAAGCTGGTAGACTCCGCCGCCATTATGATCCGACTTCAAAGCCTAACATTACAGCGTGGCCCGCAACGTCTTCTCGAAGACGCCGAGCTGACCCTGCACGCCGGTCACAAAGCCGGCCTGATCGGTGCCAACGGCGCCGGCAAATCCACGTTGTTCGCCCTGTTGCTGGGTGAGCTGACCCCGGATTCCGGGGACTGCTTGCTGCCGGCCGACTGGCGCATCGCCCATATGCGCCAGGAGATCGACACCCTGGACCGTATCGCGATCGACTACGTGCTCGATGGCGACCTGCGCCTGCGCCAGGTGCAACACGACCTGGCTGAGGCCGAGAAAGCCCAGGACGGCGCCGCCCAGGCCCGCCTGCACTCGGAACTCGACAGTGCCGACGGGTACACCGCCGACGCCCGCGCCCGCAAAATGCTCGCCGGCCTTGGCTTTACCAACGAACAGATGGACCGCCCGGTTGCTGACTTCTCCGGCGGCTGGCGCATGCGCCTTAACCTAGCCCAGGCCTTGATGTGCCCCTCGGACCTGTTGCTGCTCGACGAACCGACCAACCACTTGGACCTCGATGCGATCCTGTGGCTGGAAGACTTCCTCAAAAGTTACCAGGGCACCTTGCTGCTGATTTCCCACGACCGGGATTTCCTTGACGCCGTGGTCGACAACATCGCCCACGTCGAACAGAAGAAAATCACCCTCTACCGTGGCGGCTACACCGCGTTCGAACGTGCGCGTGCCGAACGCTTGGCCCAGCAGCAACAAGCGTTCGAGAAGCAACAGGCGCAGCGTGCGCATATGGAAAGCTACATCGCCCGCTTCAAGGCCCAGGCCACCAAGGCCCGCCAGGCCCAAAGCCGGATCAAGGCCCTGGAGCGCATGGAGGAGTTGTCGGCGGCCCATGTCGATTCGCCGTTCGACTTCGTGTTCCGCGAATCGGTGAAGATCTCCAGCCCGTTGCTGGATCTTTCCGATGCGCGCCTGGGTTACGGCGACAAAACCATCCTGGAAAAAGTGAAGCTGCAGCTCACGCCGGGTGCGCGCATCGGTTTGCTTGGCCCCAACGGCGCGGGTAAGTCGACGCTGATCAAGAACCTGTCCGGTGAGCTTTCGCCCCTGTCCGGCCGACTGACCCGAGGCGAGAACACGGTGGTGGGCTACTTCGCCCAGCATCAGCTGGACTCTCTCGATTCCAAGGCCAGCCCGTTGCTGCACCTGCAGCGCCTGGCGCCGACCGAGCGCGAGCAGACCCTGCGCGACTTCCTCGGCGGTTTCGACTTCCGTGGCGCGCGCATCGACGAGCCGGTGCTGAACTTCTCCGGCGGCGAAAAAGCCCGCCTGGCCCTGGCATTGATCGCCTGGGACCGTCCGAACCTGCTGCTGCTCGACGAACCGACCAACCACCTGGACTTGGAAATGCGCCTGGCGCTGACCATGGCACTGCAGGAGTTCAGCGGCGCGGTACTGGTAGTGTCTCACGATCGCCATTTGCTCAAAAGCACCACGGATAACTTCCTGCTGGTGGCGGACGGCAAAGTCGAGGAGTTCGACGGCGACTTGGACGACTACGCGCGCTGGCTGACGGACTACCGCCTGCGCAACGCGCCGGTCAGCAACACCCCGGTCAACCCGGACAAGACCGACAAAAAGGCCCAGCGCCAAGCCGCCGCCGCGTTGCGTCAGCAACTGGCGCCGCACAAGCGTGAGGCTGACAAGCTGGAAGCCGAGTTGGGCAAGGTGCATGAGCGCCTGGCCAAGATCGAAGCCAGCCTGGGCGACAGCGCCGTCTACGAGGCCGCCCGCAAGGATGAGTTGCGCGACCTGCTGGCCGAACAGGCCAAGCTCAAGGTGCGTGAAGGGCAATTGGAGGAGACCTGGATGGAAGCCCTCGAATTGCTCGAAACCCTGCAAGCGGAGCTGGAGGCGCTGTCCTGATGGAAGCGTTGCAGTTGCCGATACCGACGCAGTGGGTCGAGCCCGTGTGGGTTGGCGTGCAAATCCTGCTGATCCTGCTGGCGGGTTACCTTGCCCAGCGTTTTGTCGCCAAAGGCCTGACCCGGCTGGGTGAGCGTTACCCGTTCCCGCCGCAGCTGCTGATGCCGCTGCGCGGTGGTCTGCGCTGGCTGATCATGGGCAGTGCGCTGATCTTTGTGTTGGGGCGCCTGGGTGTGTCCGCCACGGTGTTGTGGACGGCGTTGTCGGGGTTTGTCGCGGTTGCCGCCGTGGCGTTCTTCGCCATGTGGTCGGTACTGTCCAACCTGCTGTGCGCCATTCTGATCTTCACCGTCGGGCCGTTTCGCTTGGGCGATATCGTCGAGTTGGTGGATACCGTCGACAAACCGGGGGTAAAGGGGCGGGTCGTGGCGATCAACCTGCTCTACACCACGCTGGTCGAAGTGGCAGAGGCCGGTACCGACAGCGCAATGGTCCAAGTGCCCAACAGCCTGTTCTTTCAGCGCTCGGTGCGGCGTTGGCCCGGCACTCACGTGTTTCCGGGCGACCGCTAGTATTCACATCTTGTAAAAATCTATAGCCAGCCTTTGGTCGGCGGAGTTAGCTTAAGGCACAACAGCAAACTCCCTCTTGAGGTGTGCAATGGCACTTGATACGTGGCTGGCCTTTTTCCTGGCCAGTTGGATCATCTCCCTTTCCCCCGGCGCCGGCGCCATCGCTTCGATGTCCAGCGGCCTGCAATACGGCTTCCTGCGCGGCTACTGGAACGCCATCGGTCTGCAACTGGGGCTGGCGATGCAAATTGCCGTCGTCGCCTGCGGCCTGGGTGCCATCCTGGCGACATCTTCCACCGCGTTCTATGCGATCAAATGGTTTGGCGTGGCGTACCTGGTGTACCTGGCCATCAAGCAATGGCGCGCCTTGCCCATGGACATGACCGATGATGCCGCTGTGCGCCCGATCGGTAAGCCGATGGCGATGATGTTCCGTGGTTTTCTGGTCAATGCCAGCAACCCCAAGGCTTTGGTGTTCATGCTGGCGGTGCTGCCACAGTTCGTGAACCCGCAGGCGCCGCTGCTGATCCAGTACCTGATCTTGGGTGCAACGATGATCTGCGTCGACATGGTGGTGATGGCGGGGTATACGGGGTTGGCGTCGAAAGTGTTGCGCCTGTTGCGCACGCCTAAGCAGCAGAAACGTATGAACCGTACGTTTGCCGGGTTGTTTGTCGGCGCTGCCGGCTTTCTCGCCAGCCTGCACCGCGCAACAGCTTAACTGCAAAAACCGGATCACAAATGTGGGAGCTGGCTTGCCTGCGATGCAAGCGCCGCGGTTTAACTGATGCGCCGCGGTGATGCTATCGCAGGCAAGCCAGCTCCCACATTGGTTTGTGTTGCTTGTGAAATCGGGGTTCAACGCAGGATTTTGGGTGCTTCGTCCCTTGGCAGGTTGTTGCGCAGCGCCGGCTTGTCCGGGTCTTGATACCCGCCCCCCAATTGCTCCGCCAACTGCCGCGCCACATCCTCACCCAGTGCTTTCGACACGTCTTTCACCACGCGCGGCCGGTTCAGGCTCACGCGTATGTCACGGCTGTTCACCAGCTTGGTGTCCTGGCCTTCACCCATGGCGGTGAACGCCGAGGTGATCTCGTAGGTGCGCGTATTGATCAGGCTGAAATCCGCCACCAACGTCAGGCCCAGTACGGCCGAGTAGCTGTTGGTGTGGTCCAGGGCGTTGATGTCCTGGGTGAAGTCGATGTCCGACAGGGTGCCGAACAGTACATAGTCGGCGCCCTTGAAGTTACCGGCCTTGATGCGCTTGATCACGTCGTAGACGTCACCCTTGGCATCGGCGGTGTAGGGCGTGCCCTGTACCAGCTGGAACTGACGCGACTTGAGGATCTCGCCCTTGATGTCACCGCTGAATTTGCGCAGCTCGGTCTGTTCGATATAACTGGTACGGCTTTCGTACTCGCTGTAGTTCGACGCACCGCTGGCGTGGTAGCTGCTTGCCTGGAAGTTGTTGCTGGCCGATACCTGGTGGATGTATTCCTCGACCCGCGCCTCGTAGGCCAGGTCGGTCACCGCGATCTTCGGGGCGGCCGAGGCGCCAAAGGCGCACAGCAGGCCGATCATGCCGATCCATGCACGCATTGCTTAGCGCTCCGTGGTCTTGCGAATTTCTTTTTCGTCCATCCATTCGGCCAGGCCGCTCTCGACGTCCACCAGTTGCAGGCTGAATTTGTAGAACACGTCCTTGTAGTCCGAGCTGCGTTTGACGATGGAGCTGATGGAGCCTTCCAGGCGGTACTTGGCGGCGACCATGTTGCCGGTCTTGCTGACGGTCGACTTCTTGTACAGGCCGCTCTGGTTCTGCAGCTTGAGCTGGTCGACCTGGCTCTGCATGTCGGTGTTGTCGCTGGCGAAGCGGGCGGTGCCGGTCTTCATCAACTGGGTCTTGATCGACGTGGTGATCTCGCGAGTGTCGATGTACTCGCTGGTCTTGTTCTTCACGTCATACACCTGCACCACCGGGCGACCCTGCAAGATGCCGGATTGGGCGAGGGAGCGGGTCATGCTTTCGGCGATCATCTGCAGGTCGGTGGAGCCGAATTCGTTGGTGACTGTTTCTACGGCTTTGGTGTCGCCGTAGCTGATGTTCTTGCTGCCCAGTACGGGCGAGGTGTTGGAACAGCCGCTGGCCAGCAGGGCAACGACAGCGAGCATCGAGAAGCGTGCAAACATGGGGAATTCTCTCTGAAACGTAAAAGGGGAACGGCTCAAGGCGTCTTCACTTCAAGACGGAAGTCCGCCGCCTGGGGCAGGTTGGCAATGGCCGGCAGGAAGGTCGCCTGGTTGGCGTATAGGCTCAGCACTTTCCAGGTTTCTTCTTCGCCTACCGGGAAGCCGTCGGCGCCCAGCCAGGCGAAGCGGTAATACATCGTCTGGTTGCTGCTGGTGATATTGCTCAACTGCACCTTGGCGGTGAGGAAGCCGTTCTCGCGCGCAACGCGGATGGCGCCGACGGCGATACCCTTGAATTTGCCCATCACCACGATTTTGCTTGCGGCGCTGCCAGGCTCCGGGGGGGGCGGGGTGGCGCAGCCGGCCAGCAGGACCAGCGCCAAGGCGCCGAGGATAAAATGACGCATAGCGTGCTCCTTAAGGTTGTTTGAAGGCGATGGCCTGGTTGGCGGTGCTCGGCACTACATGAGCGGCCAGGCCACCGGCGAATACCTGGTTACCCACCACGCGCAGCGTGATCACCTGGTAACGCTGGTCAGCCTTGACCGTCACCAACGTGCCGCCCAGGGCGTTGGGCAGGCTGACCTGATGCTCGCCGTGCTTGAGGCGCAGGCGCGTCACCTGGGTCATGTCCGGCAGGGTGCGCCAGGTGCGGGTGTCGGCACCTTCGGTGACCGCCGAGGCGATACCCAGCACCAGGCCCGCCATGGGGTTGGTCTTGTTCAGGTTGTTTTGCGCCACGCCACGGCTGACCGCACGCACCGTGGTTCGCAGGATGATCCCCGGCATGTCATCGCGCAGGGCACGGCGGGACATGGCCGTAGTGCTGTTGAGTGCCGTGAGGTTCCGTTGCTGGCCGTCGACGCCGATCTGGGCGAAGGTCGCGGTGGACGTGTCGGCCTTGATCACCGGGAACGACAGCGGGGTGATCACCAGATTGCCGTTGATCGGGATCGGAATCGGCAGGCGAATCGAATCGCGGGCCGGCGCCAGACCGCTCTGCACCACGATCAGCACGTCGGTTTCATCGGCACCGACCTTGGATTTGTCCAAGTCCAGCAAGGCCTGTTCAAGTAATGGTGTATTGGGGCGCAACTCAGCCGCCTTACGGTAACCGGGGGCCGCCAGATCTTTTTCGCCCAGGGCTTCGTAGACGAAACCGGCCAGGTAATGGCTGAACGCACTCTGGTAACTGTTCTTCAGACCGACCACTTCCGGCGCGTCGAGGGCTGCTACCGGATAGCCGCGCAGGTCTTTCATCTGGGTGGTCACGCCTTCACGCTCGGCTTCGTCCTCGCGCTTGAGGTATTCCTTATCCCGCAGGTCCGCGATCACCGCTTCGCGTTCGTGGGTCTTCTTGATCTCGGTGCGCGCGCCATCGAAGTCGTTCAAGGCCAGCAGGTTCAGGGCCATCTGCGTGGTCAGCATGACCTTCTCGTAGTCATAGCCTTCGTAGCGCCGCACCTTGTCGTTGGCGATGAAACTGCCGAACTGGGCCAGGTATTTGGCGCTGTCGAACTTGACCGCCTCTTCCCATTTGTAGACCTGCAAATCAGCACTGCGCCACGCGGTCTGACTCCCCGTCAAATCACCCTTGGCCCGCAGCAACTCACCCTTCTCGAAGAAATAGAGCAAGTCTTTGTCTTCGCCGCTGTTGTTCTTCTCCAACAGCGTCAACGCCGCGTCGACATTCCCGGTGGCCAACTGCTGATTGGTAGCCTGCAACTCGGTGTCATAGCTGCGGAACATCGAACAGCCCGACAACAACGTTACCGCCGAGAGCGCAAGCAAAGGTAAAGCGCGAAATGCCATGCAGCCTTCTTCCCTGAAAGTAATAACCGATGTGGTAATTCCTCATAAAAACGAGGAACGAAATTCCCTTTCGCACTAACAGGGCGCGGCATTATAAGCACCATTACTGGCAAAACAATGGCTATTTGCCCGACGAAGTCGCCCAATGCGCCACCAGTCCGCTTCTAAAAATGCCTCGCTTTTACCAACGACAAATCACTTTCGCCTTGAGTCAAACCCCTTAAGCCCTAACAATGTGTTACTTCGTATTTCCATTTGAGATTCGTTCATGACTGCCCCCTTCCGTTTTCTCGCCTGGCTGATGCTGCCGGCGTTGATGTCGTGCAGCTTCAACCTGCTGGCTGCGACTGCCGAGGGCGCCCCACAAGCCCTGCATTTGCTGGACTACATTGGCGCTGACTATCCTCCGACGGTGGAAGCGGGCAAGGTTATCGATGAATCCGAATACCGCGAACAGGTGGAGTTTCTCGGGGTGTTGCAAGGGCTGGTGGCAGAGTTGCCTCAGCGCCCGGAGCGCGCGGCGTTGATCAAAGGTGTCGATGAACTGTTAGCGGCTGTAACTGCCCATCAGGACGGCGCAACGGTTGCTCGGCAAGCCCGCCAATTGGGCGCCCAACTGGCCGTGGCCTATGAAGTCAGCCAGGCCCCGGCGATCACGCCTGATCCAACGCGAGGTGCGCCGCTCTACGCCCAGCATTGCTCGGTGTGCCACGGCACCGCGGGCGCCGGTGATGGCCCGGCCAGCGTCGGTATGACGCCACCACCGGCCAATCTGCGCGACCCTGTGCGCCTGGACCGCTTGAGCCTCTATGCGATCTACAACACTCTTGGCCTGGGCGTCGAAGGCACCGATATGCCGTCCTTCGCTGATCAACTCGACGACCGTCAGCGCTGGGACCTGGCCACCTACATCGCCGGCTTCACCGCCGACCCGGCCGCCGCGAAAAGCGAGCAACCGTTCAACCTCGCCGACCTGGCGCGCCAGACTCCGAACGAAGTCCTGGCCGCCAACGGTGTAGCTGCCGCCACGACATTCCGCGCCCAGCGTGCGCAACCGCCGCAGGTCAAGCGTGGCCCGGCGCAGCTACTCGACTACACCGCCACCACCCTGGACAAGAGCCTGGCCGCGTTCCGCAACGGAGACCACGAACAGGCCTACGACCTGTCGGTAGCCGCCTACCTGGAAGGCTTCGAGCTGGTGGAAAGCTCTTTGGATAACGTCGACGCCAACGTGCGCAAGGACACCGAGAAGGCGCTGATGGCCTACCGGCAGTCGTTGCAGGACGGTTTGCAGGTCGAGCAGGTGCAGCAGCGCCTGGATGTGGCCAAAGGCAAACTCACCGAATCCGCCGGCCTGCTGGGCAGCGATGGCCTGAGTTGGTCGCTGAGCTACATCTCGGGCCTGCTGATCCTGCTGCGTGAAGGCCTGGAAGCCATCCTGGTGCTCGCCGCGATCCTCGCGTTCCTGCGCAACACCGGCCAGCAGTCGGCGGTGCGTAGCGTCAACGTGGGCTGGGGCCTGGCGCTGTTGGCGGGTCTCGCCACCTGGGCGTTGGCCGCGTATGTGATTGACGTGAGCGGCGCCCAGCGTGAATTGCTTGAAGGCTGCACGGCGCTGTTTGCCAGTGTGATGGTGCTGTGGCTCGGCGTGTGGATGCACGACCGCCGCCACGCGGCCGCCTGGCAGGACTACATCAAGAGCAGCCTGGTAGGCGGCGGTGGGCGTTTCGGCTTTGCGATGCTGGCGTTTTTCTCGGTGTACCGCGAGCTGTTCGAGGTGATCCTGTTTTACGAAACCCTGTGGCTGCAAGCCGGCCCGGCTGGACACAACGCCGTGCTGGCGGGCGGTGCGACGGCGCTGGTGCTGCTGGTGGGCCTGGCGTGGGTGATTCTGCGCGGTTCGGCCAAGCTGCCGCTGGCGCTGTTCTTCGGTATCAATGCGGCGTTGCTGTGTGCGCTGTCGGTGGTGTTCGCCGGGCATGGCGTGAAGGCGTTGCAGGAAGCCGGCATCTTCGGTACGCGGCCGGTGGCGTTCTTTGACTTCGACTGGTTGGGCATCCACGCCGATGCGTACTCGCTGAGTGCGCAGGCTGTGGCGATCCTGGCGATTGTGGTGCTGTATGGTCGCAGTCGGTTGGCCGAGAAACGCCGAGTGGCGGCCTGACATGCGCGTGTGGATCGATGCCGACGCCTGCCCTCGGGCAGCCAAGGACCAGGTAGTGAAGTTCGCCCTCAAGCGTCAGTTCGAGGTGGTGCTGGTGGCCGGGCAAAGCCAGATCAAGCCGAGCTTTGCGTGTGTGAAGCTGATTGTGGTGCCCAGCGGTCCGGACGCGGCGGATGACTACCTCGTAGAGCACGCGCTGCCTGGTGAGTTGGTGATCTGCAGCGACGTGCCCTTGGCCGACCGCCTGGTGAAAAAGGGCGTCACCGCCCTCGATCCACGGGGCAAGGAGTTCAGCCCGGCGAACATGAGCGAACGCCTGGCAGTGCGTAACCTGTTCACGGATCTGCGTGAACAGGGCCAGATGGGTGGGGGGCCACCGCCTCACGGTGAAAAAGAAAAGCAGGCGTTTGCCAATGCTCTGGACCGAATCCTCACGCGCCTGATGCGCCAACCCTGACCTGTGGCGAGGGAGATTCCTCGCCAGCATCGGTGATCAGTCGTTTTCGTGGGTGAGTTCCAACACCCGGTCCACCAGCTTGTTGATCCCCGAAGCGACCTCGCTGATGCTCTTGCCAAGCATATAGGCCGGCGTGCTCACCAGTTTGCGCGCCTTGTCCTCGACGATATCTTCCACCGTGCACTCTTGGTGGGTAGCGCCCATCTTGTCCAGCGCGGCGGCGGTGTCGGCGCAGTTACCGATGGTGCAGGTCACGCCCGGGCCATAGATCTTCGCCGCCAGGGCCGGTGAGATGCAGATCAGCCCCACCGGCTTGCCCGCTTCGGCAAAGGCCTCGGCCAGCTCCAGCACCTGTGGGTTGACGCTGCAGCCTGCGCCTTCCACGGCAAAGTTCGACAGATTCTTCGCCGCGCCAAACCCGCCGGGCACGATCAGCGCATCAAAATCTTCGGCATTGGCTTCGCGGATGTCTTTCACATCACCGCGGGCAATTCGGGCCGACTCCACCAGTACGTTGCGTGACTCGGGCATTTCTTCGCCGGTCAGGTGGTTGATGACATGCAGTTGCGCGATGTTGGGGGCAAAACATTGGACCTGAGCGCCGCGCTGGTCCAGGCGCAGCAAGGTGATCACGCTTTCGTGGATCTCTGCGCCGTCGTACACGCCGCAGCCGGAAAGGATCACTGCAATCTTTTTGCTCATGGGCATTTCTCCTGGGGTCTTGGCGTTAAATGTCTACTAATTTGTCATCTGTTGCCAATGGGATCTCGTGTCGCTGCACCTAATCTTGATGTAACAAAATTAGACCGGACTAGACCATGGACTTCGTGCCTTACGCGGTACCGTTTTTCATCGCCTTGATCGTGGTAGAGCTGCTTGCTGACCGCTGGCGCGGCGAGCGTAACTACCGGGTGGCGGATGCCATCAACAGCCTCAGCACCGGCGTGCTGTCCACCACCACAGGGCTGTTGACCAAGGGTGTAGGGATTTTGACCTACGCGTTCGCCCTCAAACATCTTGCATTGATTGATCTCCCGGCCCAAAGCGTCTGGACCTGGGTATTCGCCTTTGTGTTCTACGACTTCTGCTACTACTGGCTGCATCGCATGGGCCATGAACGCAACATCCTGTGGGCCGCGCACTCGGTGCATCACCAGAGTGAGGACTACAACCTCAGCACCGCCCTGCGCCAGACCAGCACCGGCTTCCTGCTGAGCTGGATCTTCTACCTACCTCTGGCCGTACTCGGCGTGCCATTGGTGGTGTTTATCAGCGTGGCATCGCTCAATTTGCTCTATCAATTCTGGGTGCACACCCGGCATGTGCCCAAGCTCGGCTGGTATGAATGGTTTTTCGTCACGCCGTCCAATCATCGGGCCCACCATGCACAGAACGCTCTCTACATGGATCGCAACTACGGCGGGGTGTTCATTATTTGGGACCGGCTGTTCGGCACCTTCCAGGAAGAGGACGACAATGAACCGGTGATTTTCGGCGTGACAACGCCGTTGGCCAGCTGGAATCCGCTGTGGGCCAACCTGCAGTTTTATGCGCAGTTGTGGAGCGATGCGCGACGTACAGAGCGCTGGTGGGACAAGTTGCGCATCTGGTTCATGCGCACCGGTTGGCGCCCGGCCGACGTGAAGGCCAAGTACCCGCTGGCCAAGCATGACCTGACCCAGTTCCGTAAATTCGAAGTGCCGCTGGATGGTCGCCAGCAGGTCTACATCGCCCTGCAATTCGCGGCGTATGTGGGTTTTGGCAGCTATTTGATGAATTTCGGCGAAGGCTTGCCCACGGCGGCGCTGATCCTGGGTTGGAGTGCCATGGCGCTGGGGTTGTTTACCTTGGGTGTGGCTCTGGAGAATCGCCCGTGGGCGCTGAAGGCCGAGCTTTCGCGGCTGGTGCTGAATGTGCCGCTGATCTGGCTGGCGCCGTTGGTTGGGCTATGGCCCGCCAGCAACCTGGGCTGGCTGGGCCTGCTGAGCTACAGCCTGCTCAGCGTGATCGGCCTCTACTGCTGCAGAAGCCGGTTTACTCGACTGGTGTCTTAGGCGTTTCGACCGGGACCGGCTCGGCCGCGAGCCGGGCCTTGGCCTCGGCGCAGGCCTCGCGGGCGATGCGTGCATTCTTGATGCGGCGACGCAGCCACAGGCCGAAGCCCAGTAGCAGTAGCGCGCCCAACACCCACAGCTCGTACTTCTTGATGCTGCCCAGCATACCTTCCAGCACCGCGCCGAAGTGATAGGCCGCAGCACCCAGGGCCAACGCCCAGATCGCGGCACCAATGCCGTTGAGGATCAAGTAGCGCAGAGGTGGGTAGCCGGACAGGCCGATCGCCACCGGCATGACCGTGCGCAGCCCGTAGACGAAGCGGAAGCTCAGCACCCAGATATCCGGGTGCTTGCGGATATGCTCCAGGGCCTTGTCCCCCATCAATTGCCAGCGCGGCTTGCGCGCCAACAACTTGCGACCGTGTTTGCGGCCCATGTAATACCAAAGCTGGTCGCCGGCGTAGCTGCCGAAAAAGGCAACTACCACCACCAGGTTGATATCCATGTAGCCACGGAACGCCAGGAAGCCTGCGAGAACCAGAATGGTCTCGCCTTCAAAGAAGGTGCCCAGGAAGAGCGCAAAGTAGCCGAAGTCATGCAGAAATTGTTGAAGCATGGTCTGGGGTGCTGGCGAAATGAACGCGCAGCCTACGCCTTCACGAAGATTCATGAAAGTATCGAGATGTGTCACGAAGTGAACAATTCCTACGTAAATGACGAATGCGGCTACAGGTCGCATGCTTAAGCACAACTGTCATACCTTCGTCATAATGGCCGCTTATAACTGCAACGCTCGCCCGTGAACCCGGGCTCAGGAGTCTGTCGTGAGCTTTACCCCTGCCAATCGTCTGTTCCCCGCCACCCGTCTGCGTCGCAATCGTCGTGATGATTTCTCTCGCCGCCTGGTGCGTGAAAACGTGCTCACGACCAACGATCTGATCCTGCCGGTGTTTGTGCTGGACGGGGAAAATCGTCGGGAAGCGGTGGCTTCGATGCCGGGAGTGGAGCGTTTGACCATTGATCTGCTGCTTGAAGAAGCCGCCGGTTGGGTCGAGCTGGGGATTCCGGCGTTGGCGCTGTTCCCCGTCACGCCGTCTGAACTCAAGTCCCTGGATGCTGCCGAAGCCTGGAACCCTCAAGGGATCGCCCAGCGCGCCACCCGCGCCCTGCGCGAGCGTTTCCCGGAGCTTGGGGTGATCACCGACGTGGCGTTGGACCCGTTTACCACCCACGGCCAGGATGGCATTCTGGACGAAGACGGCTATGTTCAGAACGACATCACCGTCGATGCACTGGTCAAGCAAGCCTTGTCCCACGCTGCCGCTGGCGCCCAGGTGGTTGCGCCGTCAGACATGATGGACGGCCGCATCCAGGCGATTCGCGAAGCCCTGGAGCTGGCCGGTCACGTCAATGTGCGGATCATGGCCTACTCGGCCAAGTACGCCAGCGCCTATTACGGGCCGTTCCGCGATGCGGTGGGCTCGGCGTTGAACCTGGGCAAGGCCAACAAGGCTTCGTACCAGATGGACCCGGCCAACAGCCATGAAGCCCTGCACGAAGTGGCGGCCGACCTGGCCGAAGGCGCTGACATGGTGATGGTCAAGCCGGGGATGCCGTACCTGGACATCCTTTACCGGGTCAAAGAAGAATTCAAAGTGCCGACGTTTGTCTACCAGGTCAGCGGCGAGTACGCGATGCACATGGCTGCAATACAGAATGGATGGCTGAGTGAAGGGGTGATCCTAGAATCCCTGACAGCCTTTAAACGCGCCGGGGCTGATGGCATTCTGACCTACTTCGCCGCCCGCGCCGCCCAATTGCTTAGAGAGCAACAATAGCCCTCACAGGAACATTCAATGAATACCGAAGGACTCTCAGAAGTTGCCGTAAAAGACGCTCACCCGGTGGTTGAACAAGTCACCGAGACCCCGCCGGAACATGAGCCTGCGGCGCCTGCCGTGGTGGCCGAGCCGCCCGTGCCGGCCCCGGTGGCGGCGGTGACCAACCTGGATGACAGCAGCCTGTACATCCACCGCGAGCTGTCACAACTGCAATTCAACATCCGCGTGCTGGAGCAGGCGCTGGATGAGTCCTACCCGCTGCTGGAGCGGCTGAAGTTCCTGCTGATTTTCTCCAGCAACCTGGACGAGTTCTTCGAGATCCGCGTCGCCGGCCTCAAGAAGCAAATCACCTTCGCTCGTGAACAAGCCGGCGCCGACGGCCTGCAGCCGCATCAGGCCCTGGCGCGCATCAGCGAGCTGGTGCACGGCCATGTAGACCGCCAATACGCGATCCTCAACGACATCCTGTTGCCGGAACTGGAGAAACATCAGGTCCGCTTCATCCGTCGCCGTCACTGGACCACCAAGATCAAGACCTGGGTGCGTCGTTACTTCCGTGATGAGATCTCGCCAATCATCACCCCGATCGGCCTTGACCCGACGCACCCGTTCCCGTTGCTGGTGAACAAGAGCCTCAACTTCATCGTCGAGCTGGAAGGTATCGACGCCTTCGGTCGCGATTCCGGCCTTGCCATTATCCCGGCCCCGCGCCTGTTGCCACGCATCATCAAGGTACCTGAAGAGGTGGGGGGGGCTGGCGATAACTATGTATTCCTCTCGTCGATGATCCACGCCCACGCCGATGACCTGTTCCAGGGCATGAAGGTAAAAGGTTGCTACCAGTTCCGCCTGACCCGTAACGCCGACCTGGCGCTGGACTCCGAAGACGTCGAAGACTTGGCCCGTGCCCTGCGCGGCGAGTTGTTCTCGCGGCGCTACGGCGATGCGGTGCGCCTGGAAGTGGCCGACACCTGCCCGAAACACCTGTCGGACTACCTGCTCAAGCAGTTCAACCTGGCCGAATCCGAGCTGTATCAGGTCAACGGCCCGGTCAACCTGACGCGCCTGTTCAGCATCACCGGCCTGGACAGCCATCCGGAGTTGCAATACACGCCGTTCACGCCGCAGATCCCGAAACTGCTGCAAAACAGCGAGAACATTTTCAGCGTGGTGAGCAAGCAGGACATCCTGCTGTTGCACCCGTTTGAGTCCTTCACCCCGGTGGTCGACCTGCTGCGCCAGGCTGCCAAGGACCCGCATGTATTGGCGGTACGCCAGACCCTGTACCGTTCTGGCGCCAACTCGGAAATCGTCGACGCCTTGGTCGACGCCGCGCGTAACGGCAAGGAAGTCACGGCGGTGATCGAACTGCGTGCGCGTTTTGACGAAGAATCCAACCTGCAACTGGCCAGCCGTCTGCAAGCGGCCGGTGCAGTGGTGATCTACGGTGTGGTCGGCTTCAAGACCCACGCCAAGATGATGCTGATCCTGCGCCGCGAGGCCGGTGAAATCGTGCGTTACGCCCACTTGGGTACCGGTAACTACCACGCCGGCAATGCCAAGCTCTACACCGACTACAGTCTGCTGACCTCCGACGATGCCTTGTGTGAAGACGTCGGCAAGTTGTTCAGCCAGCTGATCGGCATGGGCAAGACCTTGCGCATGAAGAAGCTGCTGCACGCGCCGTTCACCCTGAAAAAGGGCATGCTCGACATGATTGCCCGCGAAACCCAGTTTGCCCTCGACGGCAAACCGGCGCACATCATCGCCAAGTTCAACTCGCTGACTGATCCGAAGATCATCCGTGCGCTGTACAAGGCCAGCCAGTCCGGTGTGCGTATCGACCTGGTGGTGCGCGGCATGTGCTGCCTGCGTCCAGGCATTGTCGGGGTGTCGCATAACATCCATGTGCGCTCGATCATCGGCCGCTTCCTGGAACACACGCGGGTGTTCTACTTCCTCAACGGCGGCGAAGAGCAGATGTTCCTCTCCAGTGCCGACTGGATGGAGCGCAACCTCGATAAGCGGGTAGAAACGTGCTTCCCGGTGGAAGGCAAGAAGCTGATCATGCGGGTCAAGAAGGAGCTGGAAAGCTACCTGACCGACAACACCCACAGCTGGAGCCTGCAGTCGGACGGCCGCTACGTGCGCAACACGCCGACCGGCAACCAGAACCCGCGCAGTGCGCAGGCAACGCTGTTGGAGAAGCTGGGCAGCCCGATTTTGACGGTTAATTAAAAACCGACGCGGTCTGAAAATGTGGGAGGGGGCTTGCCCCCGATGACGGTGTCAGTCAACAGATTCATTGACTGGTCCACCGCCATCGGGGGCAAGCCCCCTCCCACATTTATTTTGCAGAGTTCTTCAGGTCAGGTTAGCGCAGGTTCAGACTGAACCCCACCCGCGTCAACCACTCGGCTTCCTGGGCAAAATCCGCCTGGGTCAGCTGGTTTTCATCCAGCCAGCCTTTCGGGAACACCACATCCAGGCTGTCGCCGTCGGCGCGCAGGGTCACCTGGGGCATTTCCTGGGTACCACGGATGTGGTGGAACAGGATCGCAAAGCGCAGCAACACACACAGGCGGATCAGCTTGATGCCTTCGTCACCGAATTCAGCGAATTTGTCCTTGGGGATGTTACGGCGATGGCCGCGCACCAGCAGGGCGAGCATTTGCTGGTCTTCGCGGGAAAAACCGGCCAGGTCCGAGTGTTCGATCAGGTAGGCGCCGTGCTTGTGGTAATGATAGTGGGCGATGTCCAGGCCCACTTCATGCACCTTGGCGGCCCAGCCCAGCAACTCGCGCCAGACGCCGTCTTCCAGGTCCCAGTCCTCGGCCACCTGGTCGAAGGCGTGCAGGGCTTTGCGCTCCACACGGGCGGCTTGTTTCAGGTCGACGTGGTAACGCTCCATCAACGAGGTGAGCGTGCGCTCACGCACGTCTTCATGGTGGTGGCGGCCTAATAGGTCGTAGAGCACGCCTTCACGCAGTGCGCCATCGCAGTGGTCCATGCGTTGCAGCTCAAGGGCGTCGAAGATCGCTTCGAGAATCGCCAGGCCGGCCGGGAAGATGGTGCGACGATCGGGCTTGATACCGTCGAAGTCGATTTTCTCGGCGTCCCCCAACTTGAACAGCTTACGCTTGAGCCATGCCAAGCCTTCGGCATTTACTTCGCCAGTGCCGTGGCCGCCGGCTTTCAGGGCCAGGCCGATGGCGCGGATGGTGCCGGACGAGCCGATGGCTTCATCCCAGGTCAGGCGGTGCAGGGCGTGCTCGATGCTCATGATCTCCAGCCGCGCCGCCGTATAGGCCTGGGCGTAGCGCGCCGGGGTGATCTTGCCGTCCTTGAAGTAACGTTGGGTGTAGCTGACGCAACCCATCTGCAGGCTTTCGCGCAACAAGGGCTCGAATCTTTGCCCAATGATGAATTCGGTACTGCCGCCGCCGATGTCGGCGACCAGGCGTTTGCCGGGGGTGTCGGCCAGGGTGTGGGACACGCCTAGATAGATCAGGCGCGCTTCTTCACGACCGGAGATGACTTCGACGGGATGCCCAAGGATCTCCTCGGCGCGGCGTATGAATTCGCCACGGTTGCGGGCTTCGCGCAACGCGTTGGTGCCGACGATTCGCACGGCACCCAGGGGCATGCCGTTGATCAACTGGGCAAATCGCTTCAGGCAATCGAGCCCACGCTGCATGGACTCTTCATTGAGCTGGCGCTCGTCGTCGATGCCGGCAGCCAGTTGTACTTTCTCGCCGAGCCGCTCAAGGATGCGGATTTCGCCGTTCTGGGCCTTGGCCACGACCATGTGAAAGCTGTTGGAGCCCAGGTCGATGGCGGCGATCAGGGACAGATTCTTGGCTTGGGATTGCGGCATGGTAAGGGGGTCTCGGTCGATAACCCAGCCATCGTGCCACGATCGACCTTTGGTGCCAACGCGTACGGCTTCGGTAATTTTCCTGCGGGTGTCTATGAGGAATTCTTGTGGGATATGTAGGGAGGTTTTCTAAGTTGAAAGAAAAGTGGTGATTGTCTTTGTAGGAGTTATTAACGATTGATTGTAGTTGTGGTGTTTACGACTTTGCCTACAACGTGGAGATTAATAGCTTGTCGGAATTGACTTTAAACCTACTCGGCACTTAGGTTCGGCCCACTTTTTATTTTTACGCCTCCCACAAATATTGACGTGTTCTCTGATTCATTAATTAGGTGCCAACGCTACAGACTGTCATCCGGCAATTTTGCCGTGGTGTTATTTATTTATGGTCAGAGTTTTCGGCTGTCGTAAATGCACCTACTCATTACAGATGACAGGTTGAATATGAAAAAAATGCTTGGTGTGACAGTGGGTGCTCTTTGCTTGGCCGCAAGTATTGGGGCCCACGCAGCTGATGTTGCTGAACTGATTGTACGAGGGACTATCAAACCGGTGGCTTGCAACCTTAGCCTCGCCGGTAGCGGCATCGTCGATTACCAGACAATTCCCGCCTCAAGCCTGTCACCGACGAATTTCACTCCTCTTGCCGCGAAAACGGTGAGCTTGAACATCAGTTGCGGCCAATCGCCGGCGCAGTTTCGAGTGGCGCTAAGCGACCTGAAATCCGCCAGCAAGGTGGCAGGCATCCTCGGTGCCGGGTTCACCGAGGCGCAGAACTACGGCCTGGGACTCACCAATAGCAACAAGCGTACCGGTGGGTACTCCGTTACTCTCAAAAACCTGCAATCGTCCAGCGGGGCCCTGAACCCTATCATGCGCACCAGCCAGGGGGCGGCCTGGCAGAACAGTGACGGTAAAGTCGCCCAATCGCCTGCCCAGTATTCGTGGCGTAGCGGTGCCACTGCGGTACCTGCATCCATCACCAGTCTTACAGGCACGCTTGAAGTGAAAGCCGTTATCAACCGCACGAACGATTTGGACCTGACCCGTGATGTAACGCTGGATGGTCGCACCAGTCTGTCAGTGGATTACATCTAAGTACGTCATTAATGGCCGACATGAACGCAAAGATACTTACCTCTCTCTGTTAAGTGTCGGCTGTTTTGATGTGTGCGTTTGTTGGTGTTCGACTTTATGGTTGCGGGGAAAATCGGTGAATGCTCTATCAATAATCCTGAAGTCGTTGTTGCGCTATATAAGCTTGTGCCTTTTTTTGTGTGGTATGGCAGTAGCGGACGGAATGCAGCCGGAAACAACCGTTGTCATTCTGAATGAGGAAGAGGGTGAGGCGACACTTAACGTTAAAAATACGGACCCTGGCCCTGCGTTACTTCATTCGGTCATACAAAACATACCGGAAGACCTGGAACCTTTGTTGATCGTGACGCCCCCGATTACTCGGGTCGAAGCGGGTGACACTCAACTGGTGCGCTTCATCAGTACTACGAAGATACCGCTCAAGACCCAGCGCCTGAAACGGGTTTCATTTGAAGGTATCCCCGAGGCACGTGCTCCCGGCGGTGCGACCATTGGTATCACTCTGCGCCAAAGCCTGCCATTGATCCTGCACCCTAAGGGCTTGCCCAGGCATGATGCGCCCTGGCAGTTGCTGACCTGGAAGCGTGAAGGGGATCAGCTGAAGGTCCACAACAACAGCGCCTACGTCGTACGCCTGGGGATGGAAGTACAACTGCACCCGCAGGCAAGCTTTGCAACGTTGCCACGAACCTACATCCTACCTGGCGAAGTGCTGACGCTCGAGTCGGCAGGCCCAGTGGCGGGAGTGGCGTCCGTGGAGATTCATCCGGCCACGGTCTATGGGTTTACGGTGGACAATTACCGCGCGCCCGTTACGGCTGATGCGGATTGACGGGCCTATGAAAAAGATCAGGCATACCCGTCGTTCTGCCAATAGCGTGCCGAGCAATGTTTCCCAGCTTCGTTCCAGAATTCTGCTGGGGCTCGCGACGCTCTGGAGTCTGCCAGGCACCAGCGCAGCGGTTGGGCTGGGGCAGGGTTTTGACGTGGCCGCGTTGACCTCCCTCGGGATTGATCCGCAGGTGTCTGAATACTTTCGCAGCGCAGCGCGCTTTCGTGAAGGTGTCCATGTGGTCGGACTGCGAGTCAATGGCACTCCGTTGGGATTGGTTGACGCGCGTTTCGATTACCAGGGGCAGTTGTGCTTCACCCCCGCGTTGCTGGAAAAGGCCGGTCTGGTTACTCCGTCCAGGCTTCTGCGCGAGGGCATCACCTCTGACCAGGCCTGCCATGATTTCGTTGGGGAATACCCCGCGACCATGGTGCGGCTGCGCCCCAGCAGCGACGAAGTCACCCTGGTGGTGCCGACCCAGTCCCTGCGTGCGCCGGAGTGGGAGGGCGGGAGTTTTTCCGAGGGTGGCGCGGCCGCCATCTTCAACTACGACATATTGGGTTTCGATACCCACTCGCGCAGTGGGTCAAGTCGCTTCGTATCGGCCTATACCGAGGCGGGATTCAATCTGGGTAATTGGATTGTGCGTAGCCGCCAGTTTTATGTTTCCGACAATGGCGAGACGCGCACCGAACAGGTGAACGCCTATGCCCAGCGTGATATCGCGGCGTTGCAGTCGACGTTCCAGGTGGGGCAGATTTCCAGCAATAACCCGATTTTTGGCGGTGTACAACTCACAGGCTTACAGTTCTCTCCGGACGGCCAGCAGCGCAGCGGTGCGGGCGACAGCAACGTCGTGGTTGAAGGGCTGGCTCAAAGCCAGTCGCGGGTCGAGGTGCGTCAATCGGGTGCATTGATCCATTCCACCCTGGTACCGGAAGGTCCGTTCAGGCTGACCGGTTTGCCGTTGCTGAACAGCACCAGCGATCTCGACGTGAGCGTGATTGACGTGCGTGGGGCAAAGCGCAGTTTTGTGGTGCCCGCTGCGTCCTTTCGGGGTGGGGCTCCGATCGAGCCGGGATATTACTTTTCCCTCGGCAAGGTGCGTGAAACGTCCATCGACAACCAGGATTCACCAGTGGTCGCCATGGGCAGCGGCACCTGGGGGCTGGGTCAGCGCTCGTCGCTGGGCTTCGGTTTGCTGAGTACCGACGAGTACCAGTCGGCCGGCGGATCGCTGAGCAGTGTGTTTTTCCAGCAGATGACCGTGGGCGTGCGTCATAACCTGTCCCGTGATGCTCAAGATGAAGTGGGTGGCGCGCGTAGCACGCTATCTTTGGGAGCTCCTCTATTCGCCAATCTTGATATCAACCTGAGCGCTTCGGCACAGACTCGCGGCTACCGTGAGGTACTGGACGCCGGCCAGGCGTCGCGGGGGTACAACCTCGATGCGCGTTTCAAGCGCCAGTACACGGCAGGGTTGAACTGGGCGGACCCGTCCTTGGGCGGCTTCTCCTTCGGTTTTACCCGCAATTCGCAATTCGACGGGCAATCCAACGATCACCTCTTTGCCTCGTGGAACAACACGTTCAACGGCGTGGGTGTTGCACTGATTGCCGACGCCCAGGTAGGTGCGACCGAGCCTCGGCGCCTGGACCCGGCTCGGGGCAGCCGCCGCGACGATCGGCTGGATGAGGGCACGTCTGTCAGGCTGCAGGTCACGGTGCCCCTCGGGGCCGATCGGAGTATGAGCACTTACGTCAGTCGTCGAGGTGACCGGCTGGATGCTGGCACCGCCCTCAGCGAGCGGGTCAACGACTATGTGAACTACGAGGTCGGTGTTGATCGGGACATGAAAGAGCGCGAGCAAAGTGTGCGCGGTCGTGTGGACGTCTTACCGCTGTATACCCGCGTGAGCTTGGGTATCGACCGCGATCCGTCGAACACCAACTATTCCGGCCAACTGCAAGGCGGCATCGTAGCCCATGAGCGCGGGGTAACCTTCTCGCCGTATGCGGTGCAGGACACCTTTGGCATTGTTTCGGTGGGCGATATCGGGACGGCCAAGGTTTCGACGCCCCAAGGACCGGTATGGACCGATTTCAGCGGCCAGGCGGTGATCCCCGGGCTGCAGGCCTACAGCAACAACCATCTGCAGGTGCAGACCCAGTCGCTGCCCAAGCGCGTCGACTTGAAGAACGGCACCAAGGTGCTCGCTGCCGGTCGGGGTTCAGTCAATATTCTCCACTTTGATGTGGTGAAAGTCCGTCGTCTGTTGCTTGAAGCCCAGGACGAACAGGGCCGGCCACTGCCTCAAGGCGCCGCAGTGTTCGGTCAGGACAACACCTTTGTGACCAGTGTGGTGGGTGACGGCATGATTTTCCTCAGCAATATCGATGGTCCTCAAACTTTGAAGGTTTCCCTGCCGGATTCGCAATCCTGCCTGCTGCAAGTCGACCCGGAGCAAGAGCCTGACGATGACAAACTCTATGAAACCGCACCGGTGGTCTGCCATGTTCGCTAAGCGCAGGAGCCTGTGGCTGTTGTGGGTGGCCCTTGTGGCGACCCAGGTGCAGGCTGAAAACTGCCGAATGACCCTGAGTGAGCCCCGTGTCGACTATGGTGTGATTCGCCCAGCGCAAGCTTCCTCCAGCAGGGCGCTAATGACGCTGGACACACCGCGCACGCTGCACTTGAGCGTGCTTTGCACGGACCCTTCGGCGATGTCGCTGCGTTTCAACGGTGCAGCCGCCGATGCCCAGGGCTTCCAGTTTGGTCAACAGGGACGTTTTACCTTGAACCTGAAGCAGGCTCAGGTCGACGGCAGGCCGGTATCGTGGCGGTCCGATGACACCTCCAGCGGACAGCTGCTACCGGGTCGTATGTTGTATGCAAGCGTAGGCGGTACGCCGGTGACGGGCCGTCGGCTGACAGCCCAAGTGGAGGTCGCGGTTCAACTGCCGGCCAATGCCCTCGCGGTGTCTCGGGAGACGCTGCTGGAAGGCCATGGCCAATTCGAACTGGTCAGCCCGGCTGTTCCGTAGAACCGATGAAATTGGCCAGCTCGGCGGTTTGCGGGCTAGCGAACAACACTTTGGGGTCGCCCACCTCATGCACCTTGCCCAGGTGCATGAACACCAGCTTGTCGCCGACTTCACGGGCGAAGCGCATTTCGTGGGTCACCATGATCAGGGTCATGCCGTCCTTGGCCAGTTGGCGCACCACGCTGAGCACTTCATTGACCAGTTCCGGGTCGAGGGCCGAGGTGATTTCGTCGCACAGCAGCACCTTGGGTGACATGGCCAGGGCGCGGGCGATCGCCACGCGTTGTTGCTGTCCACCGGACAGGCGATCGGGGAAGGCGTCGAACTTTTCGCCCAGCCCGACGCGCTCCAGCATTTGCCTGGCCAACTGGGCCGCCTTGGCCTTAGGCACTTTCTGCACCACTTGCGGCGCGAGCATGACGTTTTCGCCGACGGTCAGGTGCGGGAACAGGTTGAATTGCTGGAACACCATGCCGACTTTCTGCCGCAGGCTGCGCAGGTCGGCGCGGGCGGCGTCGAGGTATTCGCCATCGACTTCGATCACGCCGTCGTTGATCGACTCCAGGCCGTTGAGGGTACGCAGCAAAGTGGATTTGCCCGAACCGCTACGGCCGATGATCGCGACCACCTGGCCTTCTTCAACGGTCAGGTCGATGCCTTTGAGTACATGGTGATCGCCGTAATACTTATGCAGGGCGGAAATTCTAAGCAGAGGCATGCAGTCTCCTTTCCAGGTAGCGCGCACTGAGGGACAAGGGGTAGCAGAGCAAAAAGTAACCAAGGGCCACCAGGCCGTAGACCATGAAGGGCTCAAAGGTCGCGTTGGCGAGCATGCCGCCGGTCTTGGTCAGTTCGGTAAAGCCGATGATCGAGGTCACGGCGGTGCCTTTGACCACCTGCACCGAAAACCCCACGGTGGGCGCGACGGCAATCCGCAGCGCTTGGGGCAGGATCACGTAGCGCAGTTGCTCAAGCGGGTTAAGTGCAAGGCTGGCCGAAGCTTCCCATTGCCCGTGGGCGATGGAGTCGACGCAGCCCCGCCAGATTTCGGCGAGGTAGGCGCTGGTGAACAACGTCAGGGCAATTGCCGCCGCCAGCCAGGGCGAGATATCCACGCCGAGCAGGGCGATGCCGAAAAACACCAGGAACAGCTGCATCAACAGCGGCGTACCCTGGAACAGTTCGATATAGGTGCGCGCAAGGTTGCGCGGGAACGCGTTGCGGCTGATGCGCATCGTCATCACCAGCAAACCGATCACCCCGCCACCGACAAACGCCACCAATGACAGCAGCAAGGTCCACTGCAGGCCTGTAGCCAGGTTGCGCACGATGTCCCAGAACGAAAAATCACTCATCGGCTGTTCCTCATCACGAAGCGGCGGCCGATCCAGTTGAGCAACTGGCGAATCATCAGCGCCATGCACAGATACACCAGGGTGGTCAGGGCATAGGTTTCAAAGGCGCGGAAGTTGCGCGACTGGATGAAGTTGGCGGCAAAACTGAGTTCTTCCGTGGCGATCTGCGAGCACACCGCCGAACCGAGCATCACGATGATGATCTGGCTGCTCAGGGCCGGCCACACCTTGCCCAGCGCCGGCAGCAGCACTACGTGGCGGAAGGCTTCGAAGCGTGTCATCGCCAATGCGGCGGCGGCTTCCAGCTGCCCGCGCGGTATCGCTTGAATGCCGGCGCGGATGATTTCTGTGGAGTAGGCGCCCAGGTTGATCACCATCGCCAGCACGGCAGCTTGCCACTCGGTGATCTTCAGCCCCAGGGACGGCAGGCCGAAGAAGATGAAGAACAGTTGCACCAGGAACGGCGTGTTGCGGATCAACTCGACATACACACCGAAGATCCACGCAAACGGCTGGATCTTCCACGCCCGCATCACGGCGCCGACGGTGCCCAGGGCCACGCCGAGGATAGCGCCGATGGCCGTCAGCTCCAGGGTGAACAGCGCGCCGCGCAACAGCAGGTCGGTATTGGCCAGCACCGGCACGAAGTCAAATTGATACGCCATGAGTCAGCTCCGTCGTTTCAGAGATCGGCGGGCAGTGGCTCTTTCAGCCATTGCAGTGCGTTCTTTTCCAGGCTGCCATCGGCCTTGGCCGCGACCAGGATCTGATTGACCTTCTCCAGCAGCGCCGGCTCGTTCTTGTTCACGCCCACGTACACCGGCGAATCCTTGAGCTTCACTTTCAGCGCGGGCACGCGTTTCGGGTTGCGTTCGCTGATCGCCACCATCACCACGTTACCGCTGGCGATCAGGTCGACCTGGCCGGCCAAGTAGGCGGCGATGGTCGAGTTGTTGTCTTCGAAACGCTTGATCGTGGCTTCCTTGGGCGCGACGGCGGTCAGCTCGATATCTTCAATGGCGCCACGGGTCACGCTGATGGTCTTGCCCTTGAGGTCGTCGGTGCTGCTGATGGCCGCTTCAGGCGGGCCGAACACGGCCAGGTAGAACGGTGCATAGGCCTTGGAGAAGTCGATGACCTTTTCCCGCTCGGCGTTCTTGCCCAGGCTGGAGATCACCAGGTCGACCTTGCCGGTGGTGAGGAAGGGAATGCGGTTGGTGCTGTTGACTGGGGTGAGTTCCAGCTTGACCTTGAGCTGGTCGGCCAGCAGCTTGGCGGTGTCGATGTCCAGGCCGCGGGGCTTCATGTCGGGTCCGACCGAGCCGAACGGCGGGAAGTCCTGAGGCACGGCGACCTTGAGGGTGCCACGGGCGACGATGTCGTCCAGACCGTTGGCCTGGGCGGGTGCCTGGCTCAGCATCAGGCTGGCAAACAGGGCAGTAAGCAGGGCGCTGTAGCGCTTGGTCATGGCAACTCTCCGAGAAGGGCGAAGGAATTTTCTGGATTTGCTCAGTGCACAGCCCATGCCATCACGCTCAATAACGCCTGAAAGCCAGGCACCCATTGCGTTTTGGTGGTCGGACTGGTCTGAACAGTTCGCGGACTTTTCGCACCCTTTTCGAGCGCCGACAAAACCCCGCGAGCCCCTTTGGGGCGTGGCTTGCCGCCGGCTGCGAATAGCTTTACAACTAGCCGCTCAGTTGACTGGAACCTTGAGTTTTCTATGAATTCCATCGCCCAAGCCGTACCGGAAGCGGCCCTGCAGGCCATACGCAAACTGATCAAGGAGCAAGGCTTCGGGCCGGGCGATGCACTGCCGTCCCAACGCGACCTAGCGGTGCAGTTGGGCGTGAGCCGGGCGTCGTTGCGCGAGGCGTTGTCGTCCCTCAGCGCGCTGGGTGTGGTCAGCGTGCAGCCCGGCAAGGGCGTGTTCGTGCAGGCCGCGGAGGAATCGCCAGGGTTTGCCTGGCCCTTTGCGGCCCAGGCCACGCCGCTGGATATCTTCCAGTTGCGCTATGCGCTGGAAGGGTTCGCGGCGGGATTGGCGGCGGTGACGCTGACCCTTGATGAGCTGGACAGCCTGGAAGATAACGTCGAGGCCATGCGCAAGGTACTCAAGACTGGCGACTTCGAGGCGGCCGCCCGACTGGACTTCGAATTCCACCAGCGCATCCTGCTGGCCAGCGGTAATCAGGCCATGGTGAGCATCCTGAGTGCCAGCGCCGAGGTGTTCCTGGAGAGTCAGAAGCTACCGTTCATCCGGCCGGAGCGGGCCATGGAAACCTGGCAGGAACACCGCCGGATCCTGCGCGCCCTGGCCCGGCGCGCCAGTGCGGCGGCGCAGAAAACCATGCAGGAACACGTGCGCAATGCGGCGCTGCGTACAGGTATTGCCTTCGTGATTCCCGTCACGCCCTGAGTTGGGCTATACCCAAACTCATGCATCACCATAGCAAGACTCAATCAGAGGCGGCTTCCTGAACGGTGGAAGGGCGGCTATGATGGGCCACGTTTTTTTTGCTTACAATCCGGAGACATCCATGAGCAACGATCTTATCAAGCACGTCACCGACGCGACCTTTGAGGCCGAAGTACTCAAGGCTGCTGGCCCGGTGCTGGTTGACTACTGGGCTGAATGGTGTGGCCCTTGCAAAATGATCGCTCCAGTCCTGGACGACATTGCGACCACCTACGAAGGCAAGCTGACCATTGCCAAGCTCAACATCGACGACAACCAGGAAACCCCGGCCAAGCACGGCGTGCGTGGTATCCCGACCCTGATGCTGTTCAAGAACGGCAACGTCGAAGCGACCAAAGTAGGCGCGCTGTCGAAGTCTCAGCTGCAAGCTTTCCTCGACGCGAACATCTAAGCGTCGTCAAAAAAGCCCCGCAAATAGCGGGGCTTTTTCGTGAAACAGGGCTAGACGCTCCGAAACTCAGGTGGTACATTCGGCCCCGCACTGGTTTCTCCACTGCCCCCTGCATGCCGTCGCCGACGCACTCCTTTTCGATTAGTACGCGATCCTGTCGCCTTCTCCGCGGCGCGGCCTCATTAAGCCAAAAGCTTAATTTCCCCCCTCCATAAATGATTACGTCATTCCTATATGAATCTGACTGAACTCAAGCAAAAGCCGATTACCGACCTGCTCCAGCTGGCCGAAGAAATGGGCATAGAAAATATGGCCCGTTCGCGCAAGCAGGACGTGATTTTCTCCCTGCTGAAAAAGCACGCGAAAAGCGGCGAGGAAATCTCCGGTGATGGCGTGCTGGAGATTCTCCAGGACGGCTTCGGCTTCCTCCGCTCTGCTGACGCCTCCTATCTTGCCGGCCCAGACGATATCTACGTCTCGCCGAGCCAGATCCGTCGCTTCAACTTGCGCACCGGTGACACCATCGTTGGCAAGATCCGACCTCCGAAGGAAGGCGAGCGTTATTTCGCCCTGCTCAAGGTCGACACGATCAACTTCGATCGTCCCGAGAACGCGAAAAACAAGATTCTCTTCGAGAACCTGACGCCGCTGTTCCCGACCGTGCGCATGAAGATGGAAGCCGGCAACGGTTCCACCGAAGACCTGACCGGTCGTGTGATCGACCTGTGCGCCCCGATCGGCAAGGGCCAGCGTGGCCTGATCGTCGCACCGCCGAAAGCCGGTAAGACCATCATGCTGCAGAACATTGCAGCGAACATCGCGCGTAACAATCCTGAAGTTCACCTGATCGTGCTGTTGATCGATGAGCGTCCGGAAGAAGTGACCGAAATGCAGCGCACCGTGCGCGGCGAAGTGGTTGCCTCCACGTTCGATGAGCCGCCAACCCGCCACGTGCAGGTTGCCGAAATGGTGATCGAGAAGGCCAAGCGCCTGGTCGAACACAAGAAAGACGTGGTGATCCTGCTCGACTCCATCACCCGTCTGGCCCGTGCCTACAACACCGTGATCCCGAGCTCCGGCAAGGTATTGACCGGTGGTGTCGATGCCCACGCCCTGGAGAAGCCGAAGCGTTTCTTCGGCGCCGCGCGGAACATCGAAGAAGGCGGCTCGCTGACCATTATCGCCACCGCACTGGTTGAAACCGGTTCGAAGATGGACGAAGTGATCTACGAAGAGTTCAAGGGTACCGGTAACATGGAACTGCCCCTGGACCGTCGCATCGCGGAAAAACGCGTGTTCCCGGCGATCAACATCAACCGTTCCGGCACTCGCCGCGAAGAGTTGCTGACCGCCGACGACGAACTGCAGCGCATGTGGATTCTGCGCAAGCTGCTGCACCCGATGGACGAAGTGGCAGCCATCGAGTTCCTGATCGACAAGCTGAAAACCACCAAGACCAACGACGAGTTCTTCCTGTCGATGAAACGTAAGTAATACGACGTTTCAGGTCCGAAAGAATGGCGCCCCCAGGGGCGCCATTTTTTTGCCTGAAATCTTTAACCACCGCTGGTGGGCAATTGCGCCGTCGATAGGGCTGCCAGCCGCCCTCAGAGCAGGTACGATGTACGCCTATTTTACGGGTGGCATGGTTAATGAAATTCAAGGATCTTCGGGATTTCGTGCAGCAACTTGAGCAGCGCGGAGAGTTGAAACGTATTCAGGTGCCGGTTTCCCCGGTCCTGGAAATGACTGAGATTTGCGACCGCACCCTGCGTAACAAGGGCCCGGCGCTGCTGTTCGAGAACCCGACCGGCTTTGATATCCCGGTGCTCGGCAACCTGTTCGGTACCCCCGAGCGCGTGGCCTTTGGCATGGGCGCCGAGTCGGTCAGCGAGCTGCGCGAGATCGGCAAGCTGCTGGCCTTCCTCAAGGAGCCCGAGCCGCCCAAGGGGCTCAAGGACGCCTGGTCGAAGCTGCCTATCTTCCGCAAGATCATTGCCATGGCCCCCAAAGTGGTCAAGGACGCGGTGTGCCAGGAAGTGGTCATCGAAGGCGACGATGTCGACCTGGCCATGCTCCCGGTGCAAACCTGCTGGCCCGGCGATGTCGGCCCGCTGATCACCTGGGGCCTGACCGTCACCAAGGGCCCGAACAAGGACCGCCAGAACCTCGGTATCTACCGCCAGCAAGTGATCGGCCGCAATAAGGTGATCATGCGTTGGCTGAGCCACCGTGGCGGCGCGCTGGACTTCCGCGAATGGTGCGAAAAACACCCCGGTAAGCCGTTCCCGGTCTCCGTGGCCCTGGGCGCCGACCCGGCCACCATCCTCGGCGCCGTGACCCCGGTGCCCGACAGCCTGTCCGAATACGCTTTCGCCGGCCTGCTGCGGGGTAACCGCACCGAGTTGGTGAAGTGCCGTGGCAACGACCTGCAAGTGCCGGCTACTGCCGAAATCATCCTCGAAGGTGTGATTCATCCGGGCGAAATGGCCGATGAAGGCCCTTACGGCGACCACACCGGCTACTACAACGAAGTCGACAGCTTCCCGGTGTTCACCGTCGAGCGCATCACCCACCGGATCAAACCGATTTATCACAGTACCTACACCGGCCGTCCGCCGGATGAGCCGGCGATTCTGGGCGTGGCACTCAACGAAGTATTCGTGCCGATCCTGCAAAAGCAATTCCCGGAGATCACCGACTTCTACCTGCCGCCGGAAGGCTGCTCGTACCGCATGGCCATCGTGACCATGAAGAAGTCGTACCCAGGCCATGCCAAGCGGGTAATGCTCGGTGTGTGGTCGTTTTTGCGACAGTTCATGTATACCAAGTTCGTTATTGTCACCGACGACGACATCAATGCCCGCGACTGGAACGACGTGATCTGGGCCATCACCACGCGCATGGACCCCAAGCGCGACACGGTGATGATCGACAACACGCCGATCGACTACCTCGACTTCGCCTCTCCGGTGTCGGGTCTGGGTTCGAAGATGGGCCTGGACGCCACCCACAAGTGGCCGGGTGAAACCACCCGCGAATGGGGTCGGGTGATCGTCAAGGATGAAGCTGTCACCACCCGTGTCGATGCGATATGGAAAGAATTGGGAATAGATTGATGCGTGTAACCCTGCAACCTTCCGGCGCCGTGCTGGAGCTGGTCCCCGGCGAGCGAATCCTCGAAGGCGCGCGCCGTCTGGGGTACGAATGCCCTCAGGCCTGTCGCAACGGCGTGTGCCACGTGTGTGCCGCGCTGCTGGTGGAAGGTCGGGTGCAGCAGGCCGGTGAAGTGCGTGATCACGGTGAGTTCTACACCTGCATTGCCGAGCCACTGGAAGATTGCATTGTGTTGTGGGATGGCGTGCTGGCGCCGGGAGAGTTGCCGTTGCGCAAGTTGTCGTGCCAATTGAGTGAATGCGTCGAGGTGGGTGGCGATGTATGGCGGGTGCGCCTGCGTGCACCGGCCGGCAAGGCGGTGCGTTACCACGCCGGGCAATACCTGATGATCGAACGCGAGAACGGCGAGAAGTCCGCGTTCTCCCTGGCCTCGGCCCCCCACGCCGGGCGCGAGCTGGAGCTGCATGTGCTGGCCCGCGAGGACAGCGCGCGCACGTTGCTGGAGCAGTTGCAACGCAACCAGATGGCCCGCATCGAGCTGCCATTTGGCGACACCCACCTGGCCGAGCTGCCGGATGGGCCGCTGGTGTTGATCGCTGCTGGCACCGGCATGGCGCAGATGCACAGCCTGATCGAACATTGCCGCGCGTCCGGCTTCAAGCACCCGGTGCACCTGTACTGGGGCGTGCGTCGCCCGGAAGATTTCTACCAGATCGAACACTGGGACCAGTGGCTGCAACTGCCCAACCTGTTCCTGCACAAAGTCGTCAGTGACCTGTGCGGCTGGGAGGGGCGTTGCGGGCTGTTGCATGAAGCCGTGTGCGAAGACATCACCGACCTCAAGTCGGTACACGTCTACGCCAGCGGTTCACCGGCCATGATCTACGGCACGTTGGACGCATTGGTCGAGGCTGGTATGGATGCGCACCAGATGCGTGCCGATGTGTTTGCCTACGCGCCACGTCCCTAAAGACGAGACCCCTTTGTAGGAGCCGGCTTGCCGGCGATTGCGTCCTGATGAGTTGCGCAGTGCTCACTGGCCTCATCGCCGGCAAGCCGGCTCCTACAGGAGACAGTTTTAGAATCGTACGCCGGTCGTGACCATCGCCGCATTGAACCCCAGCAACACCAATTCCGCCGCCACTGGCCCGTAATGCGCGCCCACCGACGGAATGATCACCGGCGCCACGCCGAAACGGTTCAACGGGATCTTGTCGCGGTACTTGCCGCGATAACCCTGGATCGCCCCGCCCGTCAGCTTCAAATACACCGGATAGTCGGCCATGTCGTAGCGTTTTCCCACATACGCATAGTACGAGCGCTGCCGGAACGAGTTGCGGAACGTCGCCCCGCCATACACAAAACCTGAGGCTTCATTGCGCTCCAGGCCAATCAAGTCCTGGTTATTGTTGTGCTCGGGGTCGGGCGCAAAATGCCGGGTGTAGACGCTGGTTTGCGCGTACCAGAAGCCTTTGTCGTCTTCGGTGACCGGCGCTTCGCCTGCCAACGCGGTGGTGGCCTGGGCCAGGAACAGCAGGCCAGGCAATCGGAATTTTTTCATGGGTGCGACCTCGATAGTCGATGTGATGGGCGGCTAGGTGGGTCGTGATCTGTGCGCCATTTTGACGGCTAGGCGTGTTCCCAGGCTGAACCGGGGCTGAAAGTAGCGGGATTGGCCGATGCAATCCTGACGAATGGGCCGTTTTGCTTATGCATTCGCTTATGCTTTAAAGGTATTTAATTTGTTACATAAATATCCTTAAGCTATATCGCAACGGACTACCGACTCAATCACAACCACCAATAACTGACCGCCACCGCCCGCCAGCCGGATCGATCGTATGAACTCAGGACACGACGTTCTGGTTTTTGATTCAAGGGGAGCGGTATGGGGAGCTACAAGCAACACGCGCTGTACTCGGCGATTTTGTCGGCCAATTTGCTGACCGCCGTGAGTTTCAATCCAGTCTTCGCGGCCGAAACGCCCGCCACCGACGCACCCAAGCTCGACACCGTGATCGTTACCGGCACCCGCGCCCAAGAGCGCACGGCGAGTGCGTCGCTGTCGCCGATCGATGTGATTTCCGGCGACACCCTGCGCAGCACCGGCTCCGATGAGCTGGGGGCGGTGTTGGCGCGGCTGATTCCGTCGATCAACTTCCCACGCCCAAGCCTGGTGGACGGCGCCGAACTGGTGCGCCCTGCGCAGTTGCGTGGGTTGTCGCCGGATCAGGTGCTGGTGTTGGTCAATGGCAAGCGCCGCCATACCAGCGCCTTCGTCAACCTCGGCGGGGCGGTGGGCCGTGGCTCGGCCCCGGCGGACTTGAATGCGATCCCGCTGTCGGCAGTCGACCATATCGAAGTGTTGCGCGATGGTGCGTCCGCGCGTTATGGCTCCGATGCGATTGCCGGGGTGATCAACGTGATCCTCAAACACGCCGACCATGGTGGTTCGATCTCCTCCAAGTTCGGCGAGTACAAGAAGGGCGACGGCATCCAGCGCAACCTCAGTGGCAATACCGGCGTGGCACTGGGTGACAACGGCTTTATCAACCTCTCGGCCGAAGGCGCCGACAACGACTACACCAACCGTGCCGGCAAGGATTTGCGCCCAGCCAGCGTAGGCTCCACGACCTACGGCCAGCAGGTGTTTCGCCAGGGCGAACCGGCCACCAATGAAGGCAAGTTCCAGTTCAACTCGGAATATTCCTTCAACGATGCGGCCGAGTTCTACACCTTCGGCGGCTACAGCAAGCGTCGCGGCGAGACGGCGGCGTTCTACCGGGCGAGCAATGCCTCCAACAATATTCCGGCGCTTAATCCCAACGGCTACCTGCCGCTGATCAAGGGCAACCTGGAAGACACCTCGCTGGTGGTGGGCCTGCGTGGGTTGCTGGCCTACGACTGGCATTACGACCTGTCGGCCAACTACGGCAAGAACCAGTACGAGCTGAGCACCGACACCATCAACACGTCACTGGGCCTGGCCACGCCGCGCAAGTTCGACAACGGCACCCTGAGCAACGACCAGAAACAAGTCAGCCTGGACCTGTCCCGTGAATTCGACGTGGGCTTCCTGCCGTACCCGGTCTCCGTGGCTTTTGGCGGGGAATACCTGCGCCAGGGCTATGAGATTGAAGCAGGTGAGCCGGCGTCCTACTACCAGACCGGCAGTTCGGGCCTCGGTGGTTTCCGCGATGCCGACGCCGGCAGCAGTTCACGTCACAATTGGGCGCAGTATCTGGACCTGGAAACCAACTTCACCGAAAAACTCAGCGCTTCGGCTGCCGTACGGCATGAGGATTACAGTGACTTCGGTTCCAATGTCAGCGGCTCGCTGTCGGCCCGCTACGACTTCACCCCGCAGGTGGCCTTGCGCGGTAGTATTTCCAACGGTTTCCGCGCGCCGTCCCTGGCTCAGCAGAACTTCGCGTTTACGTCGTCGCAGTTGATCGGCAGCGACATCCGCGAGGCCGGTACTTTCCCAGCCTCCAGCCAGGTCGCACGCCTGCTGGGCGCAGAGGACCTGAAGGCCGAGAAGTCGCGTAACTACAGCCTTGGTCTGGTCCTGGAGCCCGCCGACGACCTGACCGTAACGGTGGACGTGTACCGCATCGACATTCGTGATCGCATCAGCCTGTCGTCCAACCTCAACCTGGACCCGGCAACCCAGGCTTATCTGCGCGCCAATGGCGTGGGCAACATCAACTACACCACTGCCCGCTACTTTACCAACGCCACCGATACCAGCACTGACGGCGTCGACCTGGTGGCCAACTACCGTTACCAGTTCGATAACGGCATCCGCTGGAACAGCACCGTGGGCTACAACTACAACCACACCAAGGTCACGGACGTGAAGCCCAACCCGGCCATCCTCGACAGCCTGGGCGCCAATCTGGTGCGCGTGGACCGTCGCGAGAAGAGCGGTTTGCTGGGCGATACCACGCCTGAACACAAGCTGAGCCTGGGTAACGACTTCACCTTCGGCAATTGGGCGCTGCACAGCAACCTGGTGCGCTATGGTGAATTCACCAGCTACCAGGCCGACAAGGCCAACGACCAGACCTTCAAGGCGGCCTGGGTGTTGGATTTGTCGGCGGACTACAAGTTGAAGAACTGGACCTTCACCCTCGGCGGCGACAACGTCACCGATAAATACCCGGAAAAGGTCAATGCCTTCGCCAGCAGTGGTGGCAATTTGGCCTATAGCACTTTTTCGCCGTACGGTTACAGCGGCGCGTTCTATTACGGTAAAGTTGCCTATAACTGGTAATACACAGGAGACCTAAGCGATTTGCCATGACCGTCATTGAATCCGATCTTTTGCAATTGGCTTACCCTCCGCGGCTCGATCTTGGGCCGCAACTCACTCACGAACAGTTGATGAGCTCAATGCAGGCCACCATGGCCCAGCACAAGGGTGGGCCGGTCTGGCTTTTCGCTTATGGTTCGCTGATCTGGCGCCCTGAGTGTTCGTCCACCGAGCGGATGCGGGCACGGGTCCACGGTTATCACCGGGGCCTGTACCTGTGGTCCCATGAGCATCGTGGGACTCCGGAAATTCCAGGGTTGGTCTTTGGGCTGGATCGCGGCGGTTCCTGCAGCGGGTTTGCCTACCGCTTGCCGGAGGATCAGCTGGAGGCCTCGCTCTACGCCTTGTGGCAGCGCGAGATGCCTTATCCTTCTTACCGGCCGCATTGGCTCAGTTGCCGTCTCGAAGATGGCAGCACGGTGCAGGCGTTGGGATTTGTCTTGGAGCGGCACTTGCCCAGCTACGCCGGCAACTTGCCCGATATCGTGCTGAACCATGTGTTGCAGAGTGCTTGCGGGCGTTACGGTACCACTCGCGATTATGTCGAGCAGACCGTCAATGCCCTGCGTAGCCACGCCATGCCAGATAAGAACCTGGAGGCGCGGCTCAAGCGTTGTGCAAAGGGTGGCTCAGGCGCTTAACGCGCCGAGCTGACGCTGTTGGTGTGCCACAGCGTTGGGATCAGGAAGGCGATGGCCAAGATGCACGCGCCAATCAGCAGCACGAAACCGCCGTCCCAGCCGAAATGGTCCACGGTGTAGCCCATGGCCGCACTCGCCGCCACCGAACCGCCCAAGTAACCGAACAGACCGGTGAAGCCCGCAGCGGTGCCGGCGGCTTTCTTCGGTGCCAGTTCCAGCGCCTGCAGGCCGATCAGCATCACCGGGCCGTAGATCAGGAAGCCGATGGAGAACAGCGCGATCATGTCGACCATCGGGTTGCCTGGCGGGTTGAGCCAGTACACCAGGGTCGCCACGGTTACCAGCGCCATGAACACAATGCCGGTCAGACCACGGTTGCCACGGAAGATCTTGTCCGACATCCAGCCGCACAGCAGTGTGCCTGGGATACCGGCCCATTCATAAAAGAAGTACGCCCACGAGGATTTATCCACGGTGAAGTGCTTGGCTTCTTTCAAGTAGGTCGGCGCCCAGTCCAGCACGCCGTAGCGCAGCAGGTAGACGAACACGTTGGCGAAGGCGATGTACCACAGCATTTTGTTGCGCAGCACGTACTTGACGAAGATTTCCTTGGCGCTGAATTCGTCTTCGTGGCTGGCGTCGTAGCCTTCCGGGTAGTCGTTCTTGTACTTCTCGATAGGCGGCAGGCCCACCGATTGTGGGGTGTCGCGCATGGTGATGAAGGCAAAGGCCGCCACCAGCAGGGCCACAGTGGCCGGTACGTAGAAGGCTGCGTGCCAGTCGTTGAACCAGGCCATGCCCAGCAGGAACAGCGGGCCGATCAGGCCGCCGCCGACGTTGTGCGCCACGTTCCATACCGAAACCACGCCGCCGCGTTCTTTCTGCGACCACCAGTGCACCATGGTGCGCCCACTTGGCGGCCAGCCCATGCCTTGGGCCCAGCCGTTGATGAACAGCAAAATGAACATCATGGTCACGCTGGACGTCGCCCAAGGTGCGAAACCGAAAATGAACATCACCCCGGCGGAAACCAGCAGGCCGAAGGGCAGGAAGTAGCGTGGGTTGGAGCGGTCGGACACCAGACCCATCAGGAACTTGGACAGGCCGTAGGCAATCGCGATGGCCGACATCGCCAAGCCCAGCTCGCCGCGGGTGTAACCCTCGTCGATCAAGTAGGGCATGGCCAAGGAGAAGTTTTTGCGCAGCAGGTAGTAACCGGCGTAGCCGAAGAAAATACCGGCGAAGATCTGCCAGCGCAGACGTCGGTAGGTACTGTCTATTTTTTCTTCAGGCAGGGGCGCCTGATGGGCGGCAGGACGAAAGAAAGCAAACATTCAAGAGCTCCAAATTTCTTGTTTTGACTGCGGATGCGAATGTTACAGTTTCGTTACCGAAAATAGCATCGCCTCTTATCTGCAAACACAGGAAATGAGAGCAATTGCATGTTCTCTTACGAACATGTCGCGAATAGATAAGTGATGGTCGTAAATTGATCTGTAGGAGCGGGCTTGCCGGCAAGCCGGCTCCTACAGGGGAAGGTCAGCGAGTCTGGACGACGACCTTGCCCACAGCCCGGCGCTGCCCCAGATCATTGATCGCCTGGGCGGCTTGTTCCAGCGGATACACCTGCGACACCAGCGGCTTGAGCTTGCCTTCACCATACCAACTGAACAACTGCTGGAAATTCGCCGCATTATCCTGCGGCTGGCGCTGGGCAAACGAACCCCAGAACACCCCGACCACCGCCGCGCCCTTGAGCAGCGCCAGGTTCACCGGCAGCTCCGGTATGCGCCCGCTGGCAAAACCCACCACCAGCAGGCGGCCGTTCCAGGCAATGGCACGGATGGCCTGGTCAAACAGGTCGCCACCCACTGGGTCGTAGATCACATCGGCGCCGTTGCCGTCGGTGAGGCGCTTGATCTCGTCTTTCAGGCTGGCTTCGCTGTAGTTGATCAGCTCATCGGCGCCGGCGGCCTTGGCCACTGCGAGTTTGTCGGCACTGCTGGCGGCGGCGATTACCCGCGCGCCCATGGCTTTGCCAATTTCTACGGCGGCCAGGCCCACGCCACCGGAGGCGCCGAGCACCAGCAGGGTTTCGCCGGGTTGCAGGTTGGCGCGTTGTTTCAGCGCGTGCATGGAGGTGCCGTAGGTCATGCTGAAGGCGGCTGCGGTGTTGAAGTCCATGCTCGGCGGGATCGGCAGCACGTTGTAGCCGGGCACCGCGACCTGCTCGGCAAAACTGCCCCAGCCGGTCAGCGCCATCACCCGGTCACCGACTTTGAGGTGGCTGACCTTTTCCCCGACTTCACTGACCACGCCCGCCGCCTCACCACCCGGCGAAAACGGGAAAGGCGGCTTGAACTGGTACTTGCCCTCGATGATCAGCGTGTCCGGGAAGTTGACCCCGGCGGCATGCACGTCCAGCAGGATTTCGTTCTTCTTGATCGCCGGGCTGGCGATCTCTTCCAGCACCAGGGTTTCGGCGGGGCCGAAGGCTTTGCACAGCACAGCTTTCATCGGACTATTCCTTTTGGCGTCGTGGCCGATAAGTGTAGGAGGGTACGCTCGTGGGTCAACGAGCATGCCCGGGCCTGATAAGCCGCCATAAGCTTGTGCTCTGCCTTGCTAGCGTTATGCTACCCGGCAACCGAATGTGAGGAATGAACTGTGAAAGCGTGGATCCTGTTGATGCTGGCCCTGACGTTGCCGATGGCGGCCCAAGCCGAAGAAGCCAAAGAAGGCGAGGCGCCGAAGGTCAGCTATATCAGCCTGAGCCCGCCATTTGTGGGCAACTACGGCCTGGATGGCACGGCGAAACTTAAGGTGTTCAAGGCCGACATCGCCCTGCGCGTGATCGGCCCCGAAGCGGCTGCTGCCGTCAAAGCCAACGACGCGTTGATCCGTAATCAGCTGGTGGCGCTGTTCACCCAGCAGACCAACGAGGCCATGAGCACCGTTGAAGGGAAAGAAAAACTGCGCCAGGAAGCCCTCAAGCAAACCCAGCAAGTGATGAATGACGAGACCGGCAAACCGGTGGTGGAAGATCTGCTGTTCAACAACTTGATCATCCAGTAATCACCAATAGGGTGCGGTTTCAGGAAGCCAGGCTCTTCCTGAACCGCGCCAGTGCCACTGCAAAGAACACCAACCCAATCCCCGCCAGCGCCAGCAAGTCCGGCCACACCACGCTCACGCCCGCATCGCGGAACAGAATCGCCGCGCTCAAACTCACAAAATGCGTCGACGGCGAGCCCTGCATCACCCACTGCAACCACTCGGGCATGCTGTCCAACGGCGTACTGCCGCCGGAGAGCAGCAGCATCGGGATGATCACCGGGATTGCCAGCAGGCCGAACTGCGGCGTCGAGCGGGCGAGGGTGGCGAGGAAGATGCCCAGTGCGGTGCTGGCAAACAAGTACAGCGCCGTCACCAACAGAAACAAACTCAGTGACCCGGCCAGCGGCACGCCGAGCAAACCTTTGACCACCACTTCCAGTGACAGCCAAGTGCACAGCACCACCACCAGCATGTTGCTCCAGATTTTCGCCAGCATGATTTCCAGCGCTGTCAGCGGCAATACCAGCAGATGGTCGAGGGTGCCGTGTTCGCGTTCGCGCAGCAGCGCGGTGCCGGTCAGGATAATGGCGAGGATGGTGATGTTGTTGACGATCTGGATCACCGCCAAAAACCAGCCACCCTCCAGGTTGGTGTTGAACAGCGCGCGAGTCGTGAGCAGGGCGGGCGTCTGGCTGGCGGCGGCTTGCCCGCTGTAGGTCAGCAATTCCCGCTGGAAAATCCGCCCGATGTAGCCCGCGCCCATGAACGCCTGGCTCATGGCCGTGGCGTCCACGTTCACCTGCACGCCGGGTTGGCGACCGGCCAACAGGTCAGCCTGGAAGTTCGCCGGCACATTGATCACGAAGGTGTATTCGCCGCTGTCCATGACCCTGTCCAACTGGTCATAGGCCAACGGCGTGGGCGTTTGAAATTCGGGCGGCTGCAGCGCCTCGGCCAGTTGCCGCGACAGCGAACTGTGGTCTTCATCGACAAACGCCACGCTGGCGTTATGCACGCCGATCACCGAGCCGGCGGCGGGCATATAGATGGCGACGGTGAAGGCGTAGAACAGAAACAGCAGCAACACGCTGTCATGGCGCAGGCTGGTCAGTTCCTTGATCCCCAGGCGCAGGATATGCGCGAACTTATGCATCAGGCCTCCTGCTTCTTGAGCATGACCAGGCTCAGCCCGGTAAACCCGACAAAGAACCCGAACAGCGCCAGGCATTGCGGCCACAACTGACGCAGGTCCAAGGCCTTGGTGAAGGTGCCCACGGCGACATCCAGGAAGTGCCCCGCCGGAAACAGCATGCCCATCAACGCCGCTGCGCCTTCCAGGGACGAGCGCGGCACGATCAGCCCGGAGAATTGGATGGTCGGCAGGCTGGTGATGATCATGGTGCCGAGGATCGCCGCGATCTGAGTGCGGGTGAACGCCGAAATCAGCAGGCCCATGCTGGTGGTCGCCAGCACATAGAGCAGGCCGCCGAACGCCAGCGTCAGGCCGCTGCCCTTGAACGGCACGCCGAACAGCCAGCGGTTCATCGCCACCAGTACTGCCAGGTTGACCAGGCTCACGGCCAGGTACGGCGCCTGTTTGCCGAGCAGAAATTCCAGGCGCGTCAGGGGCGTGGCGTAGAAGTTGGTGATCGAGCCCAGTTCCTTCTCGCGCACGATGCCGAGGGCGGTGAGCATCGCCGGGATAAACGCCAGGATCAGCGCCATCACACCGGGGCCGATGGCATTCACGCTGACCACGTCTTGGTTATAGCGAAAGCGCGTTTCCAGCTTGGCGGCCGCTGGGTTGTTGCGCGGCAGGCTGCTCAATTCGGCCAGTTGCTGCAGGTTTTCCTGGTGCACGGCCTCGACATAGTTGCGGCTGGTTTCCGCGCGAAACGGCATCCCGCCATCGAGCCAGGCGGCCACGCTGGGCTGGCGGCCGGCGTAGAGATCGCGGCCAAAGCCGGGTGGTATCTCCAGGGCCAGTTTGATTTCCGAACGTTGCAGGCGCCGGTGCAATTCAGTTGAGTCCTGAATCGGCGGCTGCTCGGCGAAATAGCGTGAACTGCGAAATGCCTCCAGGTAGGCGCGGCTTTGCGGGGTCTGGTCCTGGTCGTAGACGGCGAAGGCGAGTTTTTCCACATCCAGGGAAATGCCGTAGCCGAAGATCACCATCATGAACATCGCGCCCAGCAACGCGAAGGCCATGCGCACCTTATCGCGCAGCAGCTCTTTGCCTTCGCGGCTGGCCACGGCCAATAGGCGGGCCAGGCTGAAGCCGCGTTTGCTCACGGGAGGGGCACTGGTTTCGCTGACGGTGGCGGCGGGCGCAGTGGGCTCCGGTTCACCCTGTGCTTGCTCCAGGCAGGTGACGAACGCGGCTTCCAAGGTGTCGCCCTGGAACTGCCGCTGCAACGCATCCGGCGTATCGCAGGCGAGCACCTTGCCCGCGTGCATCAGGGAAATGCGGTCGCAGCGCTGGGCTTCGTTCATAAAGTGCGTGGACAGGAAAATCGTCACACCTTGTTCGCGGGACAGCTCGATCAGCAATCGCCAGAAGTCATCCCGCGCCGCCGGGTCGACGCCCGACGTAGGTTCGTCGAGGATCAGCACTTCCGGGCGATGCAGCACCGCCACGGCCAATGACAAACGCTGACGCAAGCCGAGCGGCAGCTCGCCGGACGGTTGTTCGGCCACGTCACCGAGGTCGAAACGCTGGATCAGCTCATCAATGCGCGGGCCGCTGTCTGCCTTGGGCAGGTCGAACAATTGCGCATGCAGCACCAGGTTCTGGCGCACGCTGAGTTCGCCATACAACGAGAAGCTTTGCGACATGAAACCCACGCGCTTGCGGGTCGCGAGGTCCTTGGCGTCCACCGGATTGCCCAGCAGCGTCGCACTGCCCTCGGTGGCGGGCATCAGGCCGGTGAGCACCTTCATGGTGGTGGTCTTGCCGCAGCCGTTGGAGCCGAGGAAGCCGAATATCTCGCCGCGGCCAATGGCGAAGCTGACCTTGTTCACGGCGGTGAAATCGCCGAAACGCAGGGTCAGGTCGTGAGCTTCGATGGCGATATCGGCGTTGTCGCTTTGCCTCGGTGGAATCACCAGCGGCTGGTTATCGTGGGCGCTGTCGCCCTGGAAGTGGGTGAAGGCTTCGTCCAGTTTGCCGCTGGCTGTCGCGCCCGCCAATTCACGGCTCAGGCCGTCCGCAATCAGCTTGCCGCGATCGAGCATCAGGCAATGTTCGAATTGCTCGGCTTCTTCCATGTAGGCCGTGGCCACCAGCAGTGTCAGTTGCGGGCGTTCGCTGCGTACGCTTTCGACCAGCTCCCAGAAGCGCCGACGTGACAGTGGGTCGACGCCGGTGGTGGGCTCGTCGAGGATCAACAGGTCCGGGTCGTGGATCAGCGCGCAACACAGGCCGAGTTTCTGCTTCATCCCACCGGAGAGCTTGCCCGCCGGGCGTTCGGCGAAGCGCGCAAGGTCGGTGGCCAGCAGCAGGTTGTGCATGCGTTGGTCGCAGTCGGCTTTCGACAGGCCGAACAGCGTGGCAAAGAAACGGATGTTTTCGCTGATGGACAACTCAGGATACAAGTTGCCGCCCAACCCTTGAGGCATGAAGGCGATGCGCGGGTACAGGCTGTTGCGGTGGCGGCGGTCTTCAATCGCACCGCCAAGCACTTGCAGTTGGCCGTCCTGAAGCTTTTTAACCCCTGCGATCAACCCCAGCAGGCTCGACTTGCCCGCGCCATCCGGTCCGATCAACCCGCAACGCGTCCCGGCTGGCAGGCTGAACGTGATGTCGACCAGGGCCTGTTGCTTGCCGTAGCGATGGTTGATCGCTGTGGCTTGCAGCGCCAGGGCGCTCATCGCAGGTTGGCCGGCCAGTCGATATCAGCCGTGCGCACGTAGCCGGCGCCGGGCATGCCGGGTTTGGCTTGGGGCACGGCGCTGGGTTGGGTCAGGCGCAGTTTGACCCGGAACACCAGTTTCTGGCGTTCGTCTCGGGTTTCCACTTCCTTGGGGGTGAACTGGGATTTGGCGGCGACAAAGCTGATCTTGGCCGGCAGCGGTTGGTCGGGCAGGGCGTCGAGCAGAATGCGCGCCTCGCTGCCGACGGTGAGCCGGCCGGTGACGGAGGCCGGCAGGTAGAGGTTCATGTATTGGTCGTTGGGATCGATCAGCAACAGGACACGCCCGCCCGCGCCGAGTACTTCGCCCGGCTCGGCCAGGCGCAGTTGGATAATCCCGTCGATGGGCGCGCGCAGGCTGCTGTCGTCGATCTCGCTGGTGAGCTGGGCGACCTGGGCCTCGGCGGCACCGATCGCAGCCTTCACCGAGTTGACTTGGGCTTGTGCCGCGATCACGGCCGCATTGCCGGTGTTCTGCCGCGCCTGCTGTTGGTCAATCAACTGGCTGCTGGCGAAACCGCGTTTGTACAGCTCCTGGGTGCGCTTGAGTTCCTGGTTGGCCAGCAGTTGCTCGCTCTGGCGCAATTGCACGTTGGCCTCGGCGGCAGCGAAGTTTTCCTTGGCGCGCAGCACTTCGGCTTCGGCCTGGGCGCGCTGGGCTTCCAGCGTGCGGGTGTCCATGCGTGCGAGCAGTTGACCTTTGAGGACCTTGTCGCCTTCGTCCACCCGCACCTCTGCCAGGCGCCCTGGGATCTTGGCGGCGATCTGCACTTCGGTGGATTCCAGGCGGCCGTTGCCCATGCTCAGGCCTTCGGGCAAGCGGTCCTGGGTGGAGCGCCAGTAACCGAAGCCACCGGCACCCAACAACAGGGCGATGAGGGCGATAGCGAAAAGACGGGAGGTGTGGTGGTTCGTCGACATGGCTGCTTCCTGCGGCGTTAGCGTTCCAGTGTGATCGGTTTGCCCTAAGAGGGCCTTGATACCGGTCAGTTAAAGCAAATTGATCACCGCGGCCCATTGCTCGGGCGTGACGCCCATCACCGAAAGCCGGCTGCCTTTTTGCACCAAAGGCAGTTCGGCGAGGGCGGTTTGCTGTTTCAGGTAGCCCAGGCCCAGCACCTTGGGGAACGTCTGGACATGCGCGACGTTGATCGCGCTCCACGGATTTTTTTCCGGGGTGGCCTTGGCGTCGAAGTAGTGGCTTTCGGGCTCCAGCGCGGTGGGGTCCGGGTAGGCCGCCTCGACGATTTTGCCGATGCCGGCAATGCCCGGCTCCGGGCAGCTGGAGTGGTAGAAGAAAAATTGGTCACCCACTGCCATGGCACGCAGGAAGTTGCGTGCCTGGTAGTTACGCACCCCGTCCCAGCGCGCTTCGCCGAGCTTTTCCAGGCCTTTGATAGAGAGTTCGTCGGGCTCGGATTTCATCAGCCAGTAGGCCATTTTGGGGCTCCTGAAAAAGGCAGTGGGCAAGTTGTCAGGCAATTTGATGACAAACCGACAGTCGGTTGGCGTCAAGGTTTGCGTGTTGGTTCACGTTACCGCAGAATGCCGGCTTTTAAAGCTTGACGCAGCTGCAACGGACTACTTTGGAACGTTGTTGTCATCGTGTACGAGGTGCCTGCAGGGGGGCAATCGATGCAACGTAAACCGGATTTACTATGGATTTTGGTGATTTTGTTTGGTCTGGGCGTCGTGACCACCGGGTATGCCCAAAGCTTATGGTCGAACAAGACCGATGCGCCCGTTGAACTGGCTCAGCAGCAGCCGCAACCGTTCAAACGCTGACCCGTCTTCAAGGCGCCGCTGACTCCAGTGGCGTCTTCGCAATATACCAATGCTTATCAGTGACGGTGCCCGCCAACGGCACATCCCAGCTTGCCTGTGCCAACCGATCAACCTTCTGACATTCATGGGCCAGGCCCAGTAGCGTCGGCTTGCGCCAGCTCTGGCGGCGCGACAGGTAGGCCAGGCTGCGATCGTAGAACCCGCCGCCCATGCCCAGGCGTCCACCCGCATCATCGAACCCCACCAACGGCAGCAGCACCAGGTCCAGCGCCCAGACTTTGCGTTGGCGGTTGATGTTCACCCGGGGTTCCAGGATACGAAAACGATTGGGCAGCAGCTTTTCCCCAGGCCTGACGCGCTGGAACACCATCTTGGTCCGTGGCCAGGCGCTGAGCACTGGCAGGTAAGTGGCCTTGCCCCGGCGCTGGGCGGCGCGCAGCAGCAGGCGCGGATCGATTTCACCGTCCGTCGGTAGATACAAAGAGATATGTTTGGCCCGGCGAAACAGCGGGTGCTGTGCCAGTTGCCGATACAGGCCGTGGGCGGCCTTGCGCTGCTCGCTCGGCGTGAGGGCGCGGCGGGCTTTACGCAACATGCGTCGAAGTTGCGGACGGGAAAGCGGCGCAGGTTCGGTCATGGTTTCGGCTCATAAAACAATGCCAGTCCGAGGACTGGCATTGAGTTTGGGAATTCAGGCTCCCCGACAGAGCCGCTGTCGACTTAGCCCTTGAACCCGAAAGTTCAAGGTGGAAGATGCAGTAGGCTTTAAGGCTTTCCGTCTAGCGGACATGCACACCAGCCCAACGTGCAACTTCCAGGGTAGTGCGAATCGGCTCAGGGACATCGCCGACTGGCAAACACGCCAGGGAGTGGGGCGAGTATACCTTAAACAGTCGCGGCAATCAGCCCTTGGGTGCGTCTGAATCGCTGGAAAGCACCAGATCGACACGCTCCAGCAGGTCACGCACCTGCTCACGCGTCGAGCCGCTGGCCTGTACGTCAGGGCGTTCCTGCTTATGCAGCAAATCGTGGGTAATGTTCAGCGCGGCCATCACGGCGATACGGTCGGCGCCGATCACTTTGCCGCTGCTGCGGATTTCACGCATCTTGCCATCCAGGTAGCGGGCGGCGCTCACCAGGTTGTTGCGCTCTTCCTGGGGGCAGATGATCGAATATTCTTTATCCAGGATCTGCACGGTGACGCTATTGCTTGAACTCATGAGTCTTGCTCCAAGGCCTTCAGGCGCGAAATCATCGATTCGACCTTACGCCGGGCGATTTCGTTTTTTTCAATGAGGTGAGCGCGTTCCTCGCGCCAGGTCTTTTCCTGAGCTAATAGGAGTCCGTTTTGACTCTTTAGTTGCTCGACCCGGGTAATTAGCAATTCGAGTCTGGCCATCAGCGCTTGCAGGTCGGTGTCTTCCATTGGGTTCCACTGGATTTGTCTGATGAATGGCAACTGCAGGATAAACGATCTGACGCCCTTGATAGTCTTGGTACGTCTGCCGGTGCTAGGATACAGCGCTCCATTCTAGACATTGCGCCGTCTGGCGCCTAGCTCACCATGCCTATTCAGAACTCCCCGTACGACGCTTTTTCCAAACTGCTGAGCACCAGCGGCCACCCTTGCTCGCCTGCCGAACTGCACGGCGTGCTGTTGGGTCGCAGCTGCACTGGCGTTGGCTTTGATGCCGACAACTGGCTGGCCGACGTGGCCGAGCTGCTGGAAACCGAACCGACCGAGAACGTGCGTAACGCACTGATCGGCCTGCAAGAGATGGTCAAGGGCGAGCTGACCGGTGATGACGTCACCGTGGTCCTGCTGTTGCCGACCGACGACGCGCCGCTCACCGAGCGCGCTGCCGCCCTGGGCCAATGGTGCCAGGGTTTCCTCCACGGTTTCGGCGTCAACGCCGGCGGCCTGGAACTGAGCACCGACGCCCAGGAAGTGTTGCAGGATCTGGCGGCGATCTCCCAGGTGCAAGACGCCCTGGAAGAGTCCGAAGATGGCGAAGGCGACTACATGGAAGTCATGGAATACCTGCGCGTCGCGCCGTTGCTGCTGTTCACCGAGACCCGAAAGTCCGCTGAACCCGCCGCTCTTAAACCGTCGTTGCACTAAGGCCTTCGCCGCACTAAGAAAGGAAGTCCATCTGCCCATGATCCATATCCCCCGAGCGGAATACACCCGACGCCGCAAGGCGCTCATGGCGCAGATGGAACCCAACAGCATCGCGATCCTGCCGGCTGCCGCCGTGGCGATCCGCAACCGTGATGTCGAGCACGTGTACCGTCAGGACAGTGACTTCCAGTACCTGAGCGGTTTCCCGGAGCCGGAAGCGGTGATCGTGTTGATGCCCGGTCGCCAGCACGGCGAGTACGTGCTGTTCTGCCGCGAGCGCAACGCCGAACGCGAACTGTGGGACGGCCTGCGCGCCGGCACCGAAGGCGCGATCCGTGACTTTGGCGCCGACGACGCGTTTCCTATCACCGATATCGACGACATCCTGCCTGGCCTCATCGAAGGCCGCGACCGGGTGTACTCGGCCATGGGCAGCAATGCCGAGTTCGACCGGCACCTGATGGAATGGATCAACGTGATCCGCTCCAAGGCCCACCTGGGCGCCCAGCCACCGAACGAATTCGTTGCCCTGGATCATCTGCTCCACGACATGCGCCTGTATAAATCGGCTGCGGAAGTGAAGGTGATGCGCGAGGCTGCGCGAATCTCCTGCGCCGCTCACGTGAAGGCGATGCAGGCCAGCCGTGCCGGTCTCCATGAGTTCAGCCTGGAAGCCGAGCTGGATTATGAATTCCGCAAAGGCGGCGCGAAAATGCCAGCCTACGGCTCCATCGTCGCCGCCGGGCGCAACAGCTGCATCCTGCATTACCAGCAGAATGACGCGGTGCTCAAGGACGGTGATCTGGTGCTGATCGACGCCGGCTGTGAGATCGACTGCTACGCCAGCGACATCACCCGCACCTGGCCGGTCAATGGCAGGTTTTCGCCGGAACAGAAGGCGATCTACGAAATTGTGCTGGCTTCCCAGGAAGCCGCGTTTGCCGAGATCGCCCCGGACAAGCATTGGAACCAGGCGCATGAGGCAACCGTGCAGGTGATCACTGCCGGGTTGGTGAAGCTGGGATTGTTGCAGGGTGACGTCGACGAGTTGATCGCCACCGAAGCCTATAAAGCCTTCTACATGCACCGCGCCGGCCACTGGTTGGGCATGGATGTGCATGACGTGGGCGAGTACAAAGTGGGCGGTGAATGGCGGGTGCTGGAAGTTGGCATGGCGTTGACCGTGGAGCCGGGCATCTACATTTCGCCGGACAACCCGAACGTGGCAAAGAAATGGCGTGGCATTGGCGTACGCATCGAGGACGACGTGGTAGTGACCAAGCAAGGCTGTGAAATCCTGACCAGTGGCGTGCCCAAGACCGTCGCTGAAATTGAAGCGCTGATGGCGGCTGCCCGATGAGCCGGGTCAACCTGGCAATCATTGGCGGCGGCCTGGTCGGCGCCAGCCTGGCGCTGGCGTTGCAGGCTGGGGCCAAAGCGCGCGGTTGGAAGATCGTGCTGATCGAGCCCTTTGCGCCGGGCGACAGCTACCAGCCGAGCTACGATGCGCGTTCTTCGGCGCTCTCCTACGGCGCCCGGCAGATTTATCAGCGCCTGGGCCTGTGGCAGGACATTTCGCGCCGCGCCGAACCGATCAAGCAAATCCATGTGTCTGATCGTGGGCGTTTCTCCACCGCGCGCTTGTCTGCCATGGAAGAGGGCGTGCCGGCCCTCGGCTACGTGGTGGAGAACGCCTGGCTGGGCCAATGCCTGTGGCAGGGCCTGGACAAAGACGTGGTCAGCTGGCGTTGCCCGGCCGAAGTCACACGCATGGAGCCGCTGCCCGACGGCTACCGCCTGACCCTCAATGATGAAACCGTGCTGGAATGCGACCTCGCCGTGCTGGCTGACGGTGGCCGTTCCGGCTTGCGCGAGCAGTTGGGCATCGGCGTGAAAACCCGCCCGTACAACCAGAGCGCGTTGATCGCCAACATCACGCCAAGCGAATCCCATAACGGCGAAGCCTTCGAACGTTTCACCGACGAAGGCCCGATGGCCCTGTTGCCGCTGCCGGACAACCGCTGCGCACTGGTGTGGACGCGCATCGGCATGGACGCCCAGCGCCTGGCCAATCTCGATGAGCGCAGCTTCTTGAGTGAATTGCAGGGCGTGTTCGGCTACCGCCTGGGCACGCTTAAGCAAGTGGGCGCCCGTCATCTGTACCCGCTGACATTGGTGGAAGCCGAGGAGCAAGTGCGCTCGCACTTGGCGATTCTCGGCAATGCCGCTCACAGCTTGCACCCGATTGCCGGGCAGGGCTTCAACCTGTCCCTGCGCGATGCGAATGCGCTGGCCGAGGCCTTGCTGGCCGGACCGCAAGTGCCAGGTGACCTGGCGACCTTGCAAGGCTATCGCGAGCGTCAGCGCCTGGACCAGAAACTCACCGTGGGCTTCTCCGACCAGGTCACGCGCCTGTTCGGCAGCGCCCAGCCGCTGGTCGCCCTGGGCCGCAACATGGGCCTGCTGGGCCTGGACTTGCTGCCGCCGGCCAAGCGCTGGTTCGCCCGTCAGGCCATGGGCCTGGGCACGCGTCCCGATGCGTAAGTGGTTGATCGAGCGCCTGGGCAAGGCGCGGTTGTTGCGTTGGATCATGACCTTGTATCCACCTTACTTGGGGGCGGGAGTGAGCGTGCGGCACATGAGCGCCGATTTTCGTCACGTCAAAGTGCGCATGGGCCTGGGCTGGTACAACCGCAACTATGTCGGCACGCAGTTCGGCGGTAGCCTGTATTCGATGGTTGATCCGTTCTACATGCTGATGCTGATGGAGAACCTGGGCCGCGATTACATCGTGTGGGACAAGGCCGCGAGTATCGACTTCATTTCGCCGGGCAAAGGCCCGGTGTACGCGGAGTTCTCCATCGACGACGCCTTGCTCGATGAGGTCCGCCGGCAGACCGAAGGAGGCGAGAAGTACTTGCCCCACCTGAAGGTCCAGATTCATGACGGCTCCGGCACCCTGGTGGCGCAGGTCGATAAAACCCTTTACGTGCGGCGTAAGCCGCCAGTGAGACAGGCTTAAAGCATGGACATGCGCGCAGATGTGCTGATTGTCGGGGCCGGAATGGTCGGAAGCGCCCTGGCGCTGGCGTTGCAGGGCAGTGGCCTGCAGGTGCTGCTGCTCGACGGCAGCCCACTGAGCGTCAAGCCGTTTGACCGCGAGGCCGCATTCGAACCCCGCGTGAGCGCCTTGTCGGCCGCCAGCCAGCGCATCCTCGAGCGCCTGGGCGTGTGGGACGGCATCGTGTCGCGCCGCGCCAGCCCTTACGGCGAGATGCAGGTGTGGGACGGCAGCGGCACCGGTCAGATTCACTTTTCGGCCGCCAGCGTGCATGCCGAGGTGCTGGGGCATATCGTCGAGAACCGCGTGGTGCAGGATGCGCTGCTCGACCGTCTGCACGACTGCGACCTTGGCCTGTTGGCCAATGCGCGCCTGGAACAGATGCGCCGTTCCGGCGATGACTGGCTGCTGACCCTGGCTGACGGCCGCACGTTGCGCGCGCCGCTGGTGGTGGCTGCCGATGGCGCCAACTCCGCCGTGCGCCGCTTGACCGGCACCGCGACCCGCGAATGGGATTACCTGCATAACGCCATCGTCACCAGCGTGCGCAGCAGCCAGCCGCACCAGCGCACTGCGTGGCAACGCTTTACCGACACCGGCCCACTGGCGTTCTTACCGCTGGTGCGCGATGGTCAGGAGGATTGGTGTTCGATCGTCTGGTCGACCACGCCTGCTGAGTCCGAGCGCCTGATGGCCCTGGATGATGCAAGCTTCTGCCGTGAGCTGGAGCGCGCCTTCGAAGGGCGGCTCGGTACGGTGCTGAGCGCCGACCCGCGCGTCTGCGTGCCACTGCGCCAGCGCCACGCCAAGCGCTATGTGGCCGAAGGCCTGGCGTTGATTGGCGACGCGGCTCACGTCATCCATCCCTTGGCGGGGCAGGGTGTGAACCTGGGTTTCCTGGATGCGGCGACATTGGCTGAAGTCTTGTTGTCGGCAACCGAGCGCGGCGAGCGCCTGGCCGATGTGAAGGTGTTGAGCCGCTACGAGCGTCGACGCATGCCGCATAACCTGGCATTGATGGCGGCAATGGAAGGGTTTGAGCGACTGTTCCAGGCCGATCAACTGCCGCTGCGCTGGTTGCGTAATGCCGGATTGAAGATGGTCGACCAAATGCCCGAAGCCAAGGCCGTGTTTGTGCGCCAGGCGCTCGGGCTGAGCGGGGATCTGCCGGAGCTGGCCAAGCCCTGACATTGAAATACGATCCCTGTGTGAGCTGGGCTTGTCCGCGATGAGGCCATAAGCCGCACTGCAAATCCCGGCCATGCAACATCTGGTAACGCCTCCATCGAGCGCTACCAAATGTGAGTCCTTATCATTTGCCCACTTTTTGCAAATGAGAGACCGCACCCATGTTGGCACCCAAGCGCCTCCTGACTGCCCTGGCACTCACCCTGATCGGCAGCACCACCGTGCAGGCCGCCGACGAAGTGGTGGTCTACTCCTCGCGCATCGACGAACTGATCAAGCCGGTGTTCGATGCCTACACCAAAAAAACCGGCGTGCAGGTGAAGTTCATCACCGACAAGGAAGCCCCGCTGATGCAGCGCATCAAGGCCGAGGGCGAAAACGCCACCGCCGACTTGCTGCTCACCGTCGATGCCGGCAACCTCTGGCAGGCTGAGCAAATGGGCATCCTGCAACCGTTCACCTCCCCGGTGATCGACAAAAACATCCCCCTGCAATACCGCTCTTCCAAACACACCTGGACCGGCCTGAGCCTGCGCGCGCGGACCATCGCCTATTCCACCGACCGGGTAAAACCGGGTGACCTCACCACCTACGAAGCCTTGGCCGACAAGCAGTGGGAAGGCCGCCTGTGCCTGCGCACGGCGAAAAAGGTCTACAACCAGTCGCTGACCGCCACCCTGATCGAAACCCATGGCGCGGCCAAGACCGAAGAGATCGTCAAGGGTTGGGTGAACAACCTGTCCACCGACGTGTTCTCCGATGACATCGCCGTGCTGGAGGCCATTAACGCCGGGCAATGCGACGTGGGCATCGTCAACACCTACTACTATGGCCGCCTGCACAAACAGAAGCCGGACCTGGCGGTAAAACTGTTCTGGCCGAACCAGGGCGACCGTGGTGTGCACGTGAACCTGTCGGGCATCGGCCTGACTCAACACGCTCCGCACCCGGAAGCCGCCAAGGCGCTGGTGGAGTGGATGACCACGCCTGAGGCGCAGAAGATCTTTGCCGACGTGAACCAGGAATTCCCGGCCAATCCGGCGGTACAGCCGTCGGCCGAAGTGGCGAGTTGGGGCAAGTTCGTGGCGGACACCTTGCCGGTGGAAGTGGCGGGCAAGCGCCAGGCTGAGGCGATCCGGTTGATGGATCGAGCTGGCTGGAACTGACACACTACAGGTCAAAATGTGGGAGGGGGCTTGCTGTGGTGAGCGGGCTTGCCCCGCGCTGGGCTGCGCAGCAGCCCCCTCCCAGATTCGATTGTGGTGTTTTCAAGCTATTCACTCACTGAGAACTGACTTTGGCCCACCCCGCCCAACGCCGCTGGTACCTGCCGGTCTTCACCGTCGCCGCCCTGGTGCTGCTGCCGCTGAGCGTGTTGTTGCTGTCCTGGCAAAGTATCGACGCACAAATCTGGTCCCACCTCTGGGAAACCCAGATGCCGCGCCTGCTGGGCAACACCCTGACTCTGGTGTTGGGTGTCGGTGTCGGCGTGACCCTGCTGGGCGTGAGCCTGGCCTGGCTGACCAGCCTCTGCGAATTCCCCGGTCGGCGTTGGCTCGACTGGGCGTTGATGCTGCCATTTGCCATTCCTGCGTACGTCCTGGCTTTTGTGTTTGTCGGCTTGCTGGATTTCTCCGGCCCGGTGCAAACCCTGCTGCGTGAATGGTTCGGCAGCGGCTTGAGGCTGCCACGGGTGCGTTCCACCAGCGGTGTGATCATCGTGTTGGTGCTGGTGTTCTACCCCTACGTTTACCTCCTGGCGCGCAGCGCATTCCTGGCCCAGGGCAAAGGCCTGATGGAAGCGGCGCGGGTGTTGGGGCAATCGCCGTGGCGAGCGTTCTGGCATGTGGCCCTGCCCATGGCGCGGCCAGCGATTGGGGCCGGGGTGGCCCTGGCATTGATGGAAACCCTGGCGGATTTCGGTGCGGTCTCGGTGTTCAACTTCGATACCTTTACCACTGCCATCTACAAGACCTGGTACGGCTTTTTCAGCCTGTCCAGCGCCGCCCAGTTGGCCAGCCTGTTGCTGCTGGTGGTAACGCTGGTGTTGTATGGCGAGCGCCGCGCACGGGGCGCCAGCCGACCGAGCAACGAGCGGCCACGGGGCAAGGCGCTGTATCACCTGCGCGGGTTCAAGGCGGCGGCGGCCAGTGGTTGGTGTGGGCTGGTGTTCGCCTGCGCTTTTGTCATCCCGATGCTGCAACTGGTCGCCTGGTTCTGGCAGCGCGGTCGCTTCGATCTGGATGAGCGCTACTCCGGCTTGATAGCTCACACGCTTTATCTGGGCGGGATCGCCGCCTTGATCACGGTCAGTGTGGCGCTGGTGCTGGCCTTCGCCAATCGGCTGGCACCGACGCGGGCGATCCGCTCCGGCATTAGCCTGGCCAATGTCGGTTATGCCTTGCCGGGTTCGGTGCTGGCGGTGTCGATCATGTTGGCGTTCAGCTATCTGGACCGTGAACTGGTGGTGCCGTTGTCCGGCTGGCTCGGCGGCGCGGGCAAGCCATTGCTGCTGGGTAGCCTGTCGGCGCTGGTGCTGGCGTATCTGGTGCGATTCCTGGCGGTGGCCTATGGGCCGCTGGAAAACAGCCTGGCGCGCATCCGGCCCTCGTTGCCGGAGGCAGCGCGCAGCCTTGGCGTCAGCGGCCCACGACTGTTTTGCAAAGTGTATCTGCCGTTGCTGCTGCCGGGGACCTTGAGCGCAGCGCTGTTGGTCTTCGTCGATGTGCTCAAGGAAATGCCCGCGACCCTGCTGATGCGCCCGTTCGGCTGGGACACGCTGGCGGTGCGGATCTTTGAAATGACCAGTGAAGGCGAATGGGCACGGGCTTCTCTGCCCGCGTTGACACTGGTGCTGGTCGGCCTGTTGCCGGTGATCGGGCTGATTCGACGCTCCGCCCGGCAAATCGGTTAGGTGCCAGTCCTACAGCTTGCGGCTACAATGCGCGGCATTCGGTGCGCTTCGTCTTTCGGAGCGGGTCGCTGGGCGTGGCTGCAGGCCTTGTAATTCAAGGCGCTCAGCACGAACAGTAGCTCCGCGCACCTTCGCCACGCCCGGAAGGAGAAACCCATGGGACAGCGTACGCCTCTGTATGACCTGCATCTCGCCCTCGGCGCGAAAATGGTCGATTTTGGCGGTTGGGATATGCCTCTGCACTACGGCTCGCAAGTTGAAGAACACCATCAGGTGCGACGCGACTGCGGGGTGTTCGATGTATCTCATATGACCGTGATCGATGTCACCGGCCCCCAGGCCAAGGAATGGCTCCAGTACCTGCTGGCCAATGATGTCGAACGTCTGCATGGCTGCGGCCGTGCGTTGTACAGCGCCATGCTCAACGAAAAGGGCGGCGTGGTGGACGACATGATTGTCTACCGCACGGAAGCCGCTTATCGGCTGGTGGTGAATGCTGCTACCCGTGACCAAGACATGGCCTGGATGCACGCGCAACTGGACAATTACCAGGTGCAGCTGCATGAACGCCCTGAGTTGGCCATGCTCGCCATCCAAGGCCCCCACGCCCGGCAGAAGATCGCCGAGTTGGTCACGCAGTCTCGCAGCACGCTGATTCACCAGCTCAAGCCTTTCGAAGGCCAGGCCGATGGCGATTGGTTTATCGCACGCACGGGTTACACCGGCGAAGATGGCCTGGAGATTGTCCTGCCGGCTGATCAGGCGCCAGGCTTTTTCAACGATTTGGTAGGCGCCGGTATTTCCCCCATTGGCCTCGGTGCTCGCGATACTCTGCGCCTGGAAGCCGGTATGAACCTCTACGGCCAGGACATCCATCAGGAGGTTTCGCCGTTGGCATCGAACATGGCCTGGAGCATTGCCTGGGAGCCGGCCGAGCGCAATTTCATCGGCCGCGCCGCGCTGGAGGCGGAAAAAACGGCGGGTGTGCAGTTCAAACTGGTCGGGCTGGTACTGGAAGAGCGTGGGGTTTTACGCGCTCACCAGGTGGTTCGTATCGCCAATATTGGCGAAGGGGAGATCACCAGTGGTAGTTTCTCTCCTACGCTGAGCAAATCCATTGCCCTGGCGCGAGTACCGACGGCAACCGCTGATCGGGCCGAAGTGGAAATCCGCGGCAAGTGGTACCCGGTTCGAGTGGTCAAACCGACCTTCGTGCGCCATGGCAAAACCTTGATCTAACCTATTTCCGGCAGGCCAATGGCCGCTGACATTACTTCTTGAGGACACAGATTATGAGCGATATCCCTGCCGACCTGCGTTTTGCCGAAAGCCACGAATGGGCACGCCTGGAAGCTGACGGCACCGTGACCGTCGGTATCTCCGACCATGCTCAGGAAGCGTTGGGTGATGTGGTGTTTGTTGAGTTGGCTGAAGTCGGCGCTACGTTTGAAGCCGAAGGCCAGGCGGGTGTGGTTGAGTCGGTGAAGGCTGCTTCGGATATCTACGCCCCGGTTGCCGGCGAAGTGATTGCAGTCAACGAGGAACTGAGCGGTAGCCCTGAGCTGCTGAACTCCGACCCGTACGGCGCGTGGATCTTCAAGCTCAAGCCAAGCAACCCGGCTGATCTGGAAAAACTGCTGGATGCTGCCGGCTACAAAACCGCCATCGGCGAGTGATCCTGTTGCGGGAGCCGGTTGTCCGGCTCCCGCAATGTGCTTTCAGCGCTGTAGAGCTGCCTTTACTGCCGCTACCGACCGCTCCACATCCGCCTCCGTCATCGCCGTGAACATCGGCAACGACACGATCAAACGACCGACTTTTTCCGCCACCGGGAACATGCCTTCCTTGAACCCCTGTGCCCGATAAAGGCTCAGCAGGTGGATCGGCGGGTAGTGATAGCCAATGCCGACTCCCTGGACCTGCATCTGCTCCATGAAGGTGGCGCGGGTCGGCAGGCCGTCCTGGCGTTCCGGCAGCACCAGTTGGAACAGGTGCCAGTTGCTGTTTTCGAAGTCGGCCGGTGGCAGTTGTGCGCCGTACTGCTCTTCAAAATCACTGCCAAAGCATTTGAAATAGTGTCGCGCCAGGTTCTGGCGATGCGCGGTGATCTGCTCGATATGGGCAAACTGCCCCAGGCCAATGGCGGCGGCGATGTCGGTCATGTTGAATTTGCCGCCCAGCACATCCACATCCAAGCCATCGAAGCCAGTGCGGGTCACGCCTTGCAGGCGATACTTCTCCGCCAGCCGCGCTTCCTCGGCGTTGTTCAAGACCAGGCAACCGCCCTCGGAAGAGGTGATGTTCTTGTTGGCCTGAAAGCTGAACGACACAAAATCACCGGTGGCGCCAATGCGTTCGCCATCCCAGCTCGACCCCAGTGCCTGGGCCGCGTCTTCGACGATGCGCAGGTTGTACTTGTTCGCCAGTGCATACAGCATCGGCATGTCCAGAGGCAGGCCGGCCAGGTAAACCGGGATGATCGCCTTGGTGCGCGGGGTAATCGCGGCTTCCAACTGGGCCAAGTCGATGTTGCGGGTGACCGGGTCGATATCGGCAAACACCGGCGTGGCGCCGACTTCCAGGATTACGTTGGCCGTGGCAACCCAGGAGATCGGCGTGGTGATGACTTCATCGCCAGGCCCGATCCCTGCAATGCGCAAGGCAATCTCCATGGTGCAGGTGCCCGAGTTGAAGGTGCGCACCGGCCGGCCGCCAAAGTATTCCGACAGCTGAGCTTCGAATGCCTGCACTTTCGGCCCGCTGGTGATCCAGCCCGAGCGCAGTACATCGCCGACCGCCGAGATGGTGGCTTCATCAATGGTGGGTTTGGAGAACGGCAGGAAGGGCTGTTGGCTCATGACGACGAAGGCATCCGTTTCAGGTTGGCGATGAGTAGGCGAGGTATCAGTACCGGCATGGTTGCACGGCTTGACTGAATATAGCCTGTCGTCTGTGAATGAATCGTCACCGTCCGGGCAAAAAAAATGCCGCTTCAACAGCGGCATTCTCTACCGGGCGTTAGAAGGCGTAGCGCGCTTCCAGGAACACATTTTGTTCCTTGAGCTTGCCTTTGAGTTGTTCATCCCTGGCGTTCACACGGTTTGCGAAGGTGTTGTAGCCGGTTTCAACATCGCCCATGGCGATATAACGATAACCAGCCCCCAGTGTGATTTGCTCACTGACCTTGGCTTCCAGCCCCATGCCTACACTGTAGGCAAAGTTGTGTTGGCGATTATTGGCAAAGCGACGGGTCTCGTTGGTTTGATAGCCTTCGGCTTCAATGCGAGCGACACCCACACCGGCCATACTGTAAAACGACAGCCACTGGTTTATAGGGATGTCTTTATAGCCATTGAGCATCAAGCGTTGGCTCTGGACGTGCAGGCTGTTGACGTTGGCATTAAAGGGGGCCCAGTAGGATTTGAATGTCGAGTTGTTCGGCATTGTGTATTCCCCTTCCACGCGCCAGCCATTCTCAAAGGCGTAACCAGCGGCGAAAGAGGCCACGGATGACTTGCTGCTATCCGGCGCGTCCACCCGTTCAGTCACACGAGGGCTGGTGAGCAGTGAACTGGAGAGGTTCTGGCGGGAGCTGTTGAATTTGGCTGATCCGTACCAGCTTTCTGCCTGGGCGTAGGCGGTAGCAAAGAAAGAGAGCAGCAGTGCGTAGGCAATCTTGTGCATGGGCAGTGATTCGCTTTATTTAAAAAGGAATCTTTAGCTTGTTGCCTGGCAGGATGAGGCTCGACAGGACTTATCTGTAGTCAGCTTTGAAAGCAGGAATGCTTACGTAGTGCTCAGCCGCGATGATCGTAGGAATTGAAGACAAAAAAATACCGCTGTTCAAAGCGGTATTTTTTACTAAACCCGAGTTATTCGGTAACGGCGTTTTTCGCGAGGATGGCGTTGGCCAGTTCCATGTCCGTGGCTTGCAGGCCAGGGTTGTCGGCGCGGACTTTCTGCATGGCGGCTTCCAGGTACGGGCCACGGATGCCGCCGTCGCTGGCAACAAAGCTGCCTGCGTCGTCTTGCGCGGCGACCACCAGCTTATGGTCCTTGAAGGTCAGGTACGTCGAGCCGGTGGTGGCGCCCGACGAGATGACATTGCGCCAGAAACTGTCGGCCATGGCTGAACCGACTGGGAGGGAAAGCACAGCAAGGGTTGCGACAGCATATTTGAGACGCATGATGGGTGACTCCGGGTGGGTTATCTGTACTTTATGATTGTAGTTAACCCAACCGAGTTCCATCACTGACTAAACAGTTTCAACCCTTAACACCACGCCATCCTGGCCAACCACCCGGACTTGAGCGCCTACGGGACTGTCTGGACCCGTCACCATCCACACGCCGTCACCGACTTTTACCTTGCCCCGGCCATCCACAATCGCTTGATGCACCATGAAGGTGCGGCCGATCAGTTCCGAACCGCGTTCGTTGAGGCCCGGCTGGTCGCTGGCTTTGGCACTGCTGCGCTGGCGCTTCCACCAATACACGGCTGTCAGGATCGACAACACGGCAAACAACAGAAGTTGCCACTCCAGCCCTAAAGGCGGCACCAGGAACTTGATCACGCCCACGGCTGCCGCGGCGATGCCCATCCACAGCAGGTAACCACCGGCGCCGAATACTTCAAGAATCAACAGGACCGTACCCAGCGCCAGCCAATCCCAAAACGACAGATGCTGCAGGAAATCCCACATGGCGCTGGCCTCAGCCTTTCTTGTTGTCGAACGTTGCCTTGACGATTTCGCCGATACCGCCGACCGCACCGATCACCTGGCTGGCTTCCAGCGGCATCAGGATGACCTTGCTGTTGTTGGCCGATGCCAGCTTGCCCAGCGCATCGATGTATTTCTGCGCGACAAAGTAATTGACCGCCTGCACGTTGCCCGACGCAATCGCTTCCGACACCACCTGGGTCGCGCGGGCTTCGGCTTCGGCCTGACGCTCACGGGCTTCGGACTCAAGGAATGCCGCCTGTCGGCTACCTTCGGCCTCCAGGATCTGCGCCTGCTTCTTGCCTTCGGCGGTCAGGATTGCCGACGCTCGCAGGCCTTCAGCTTCAAGGATTTGCGCACGCTTGATGCGTTCGGCTTTCATCTGGCCCGACATGGCGGCCATCAGGTCGGCAGGCGGGCTGATGTCCTTGATCTCGATACGGGTGATCTTGATGCCCCACGGTGCGGTGGCTTCGTCCACGGTTTTCAGGAGTTTTTCGTTGATGCCGTCACGCTGGCTGAGCATGGCATCCAGCTCCATGGAACCGAGCACGGTACGGATGTTGGTTTGCAGCAAGTTGCGGATGGCGTGTTCGAGGTTGTTGACCTCGTACGCGGCCTGGGCGGTGTTGACCACCTGGAAGAAGCACACGGCGTCGATCTGCACGGTGGCGTTGTCGGCGGTGATGACTTCCTGGGGCGGGATATCCAGCACGCTTTCCATCACGTTGATCTTGCGACCGATGCGGTCCATGACCGGGATGATGATGTTCAGGCCAGGCTTGAGGGTGTTGGTGTAGCGGCCGAAACGCTCGACTGTCCACTGGTAGCCCTGGGGGACGACCTTGAAGCCCATGAACAGGATGGCGATGGCCAAGCCCACGAAAAGAAGCAGTACGGTTCCGATCTGCATAGCGATTCCCTATCTGAATGTGTCAGTGAAACGACGTTGGGCCGATTGTAACGGTGTTGTCACCGATAAGAACGGTTTCACTGCTCATCAAACAAAGGATTTGTTACCGAATCCCCAGGTGTCACTCGTAATACTTCCGCCATCGTGGTCAGCCCCGTCTCGACCTTATGCAGGCCAGCCATGCGCAGGCTGCACATGCCTTGGGCAATCGCCGCCTGGCGCAAGGCCTGTACATCGGCGCCGGGTGTGATCAGCATCTTGAGCGCTTGGTTCAGCACCATGATTTCGTAAACACCCGCTCGGCCCCGATAACCGCTGTGTCGACATTCCACGCATCCGACCGCCTCATGGACCTCACCCAGCGTCCGCTTGCAGTGAGGACACAGAACCCGCACCAACCGCTGCGCCATCACCCCCAATAACGTGGCCTTGATCAAATAGTGAGCAATGCCCAGTTCTTGCAAACGGCTGATGGCGCTGGGTGCGTCGTTGGTATGCAGGGTCGACAGCACCAGATGCCCGGTCAGTGCGGCCTGGATCGCCATTTCGGCGGTCTCCTGGTCGCGGATCTCGCCGATCATGATGATGTCCGGGTCCTGGCGCAGCAGGGCGCGGATGCCGCTGGCGAAGGTCAGGTCGATGTTGTGCTGCACCTGCATCTGGTTGAACGCCGGCTCGACCATTTCGATCGGGTCTTCCACGGTGCATAGGTTGACCTCCCGGGTCGCCAGTTGCCTGAGCGTGGTGTAGAGCGTGCTGGTCTTGCCCGAACCGGTCGGGCCGGTCACCAGGATGATGCCGTGGGTCTGGCGCGTCATGGATTGCCAGCGTTGCTGGTCATCAGCCGACAAACCCAGCTGGTCAAAGCCCTTGAGCAGGACCTGCGGGTCGAAAATCCGCATTACCAGCTTCTCGCCAAACGCCGTGGGCAAGGTGGAAAGGCGCAGCTCAACTTCCGCGCCCGCCGGGCTTTTGGTCTTGACCCGTCCGTCCTGGGGCCTGCGTTTTTCTGCCACGTTCATGCGACCCAGGCTTTTCAGGCGGCTGACGACGGCCATCGTCACCTGGGGCGGAAATTGATAGACGTCGTGCAGCAGCCCGTCGATGCGAAACCGCACACGCCCTTGTTCACGGCAGGGTTCGACATGGATATCACTGGCGCGCTGGGCGAACGCGTACTGCAGCAGCCAATCGACGATATTAACGATGTGCGCGTCGTTGGCATCCGGTTCCTGGTCGCTGGCGCCAAGGTTGAGCAGGTCGACATGGCCAGGCGCCGTGACCTTTTGATCGGCGCTGCTGACGGATTTCGCCAGTCGGTAGAACTCATCGATACAGCGCGTAATATCCTGGGGATTGGCGACCACGCGTTTGATCGAGCGCTTGAGCACCTGCGCAAGCCCGGCTTCCCAACTCGTGACATGGGGCTGGGCGCTGGCGATGGTAACGGTTTGCGCATCCACCGCCACCGCGAGGATGGCGTGGCGCTGGGCGAATGCGTGGGACATCAGCGGCACCACTGTCGCCACGTCGATCTTCAACGGGTCGATGCGCAGATAAGGTTGCCTGGCCTGCTGAGCGAGCCATTCGGTAAGGGTTTCCAGGCATGCGCCTTGGGCTGCGATGCTCTCTAGTGGATGCTGGGTATTGCTGGCCGGCAGCGCCGACAAGCGGTGGGCGAGTTCAGGCGTGATCAGCCGCCCTTCGACCAAAGCCGGCAACAGCAGATGCAGTTCCAATCGTTGATCAACCGGCATGAAGGTTTTCCTGGGTGGCAGTGGGTGTAAATCCCAGGCTAGCCAGCCCCTGAATATCTGCCTCCCAGCGTGTATTGCAGGCTTTTACTGGGCGACCGCCGCCACCGCTTGAGGCCCCATGGAGTCGGCCGACCACATATCCAGCGTGCACACGCTGATCAGGTTTCGAATTTTTTCACCGATCACTTGCGCGCGGTGCCAGCTCAGGCCGTCCATCATGATGTCGATATTCAGCAGGTCACCTTCCCGGTTCACCATGACCTGTCGCGGCGTGAGGAATTGCAGCGCGAAATAGTTGAGGACCCGGCACAAAACATCGGGGTCCGCCTCGGCAACGATCCGGTAATGCGCCTGGCAATGAACGCTGGTGACGGCCCACGCATCGACGCGGGTAACAGGGTGGGTGGTTTCAACGGCGTGCATGGGAAAGCTCCAGATTCGACTGTAGAAATTTTTACATTCGCCAACGGAGATTTCTTATCTAAGATGAGGCTGTTTCAGGATTAATCGAATTGATCAATTCAAGATAAGCACCATTCAGGGTATTTATATGCACAGTGAGTTGGACGCCTACGACCGCCGCATCCTGGCCTTGCTGCAAGAGGACGCCTCGCTGTCCAGTGCTCAGATCGCCGAGCAGGTCGGCTTATCCCAGTCACCGTGCTGGCGGCGTATTCAACGTCTCAAGGAAGAGGGGGTGATTCGCGGCCAGGTGACGTTACTGGACCGCAAGAAGATCGGCCTCAACACGCAGATCTTTGCCGAGGTCAAACTCAACGCCCACGGCCGCTCCAACTTCACCGAGTTCACCGACGCGATTCGCGGGTTTCCGGAAGTGCTGGAGTGTTATGTGCTGATGGGGGCGGTGGATTTTCTATTGCGTATCGTCACCTCGGACATCGAGGCGTACGAGCGGTTTTTCTTCGAGAAGTTGTCGATGGTGCCGGGGATTCAGGAGGTCAATTCGATTGTGGCGTTGTCGGAGATCAAGTCCACCACCAGCCTGCCAGTGTTGCGCTGACAGGCTGGAGGTAGCGATTTTACAGACGCAGCAGCGTCTTCCACGCACGGTTCTGGTACACCGCAATCGCCTGATGCATCCGCGCATCCAGCGACTCATCGGTAATCGGCTGGTTAGCCAGTTGTGCCAACTTGTTGAGCTCGCCGTACAGACGGTCCAGTTCCGGGATGTCCACCACATGACGCGCATGGTGCAGCCAGGCCTGGATGCGTTCGATGCGCGGCAGTTGCTCGGCCAGGTCTTCCGGCTGTTGCTGGTAGCGCGGCAGTTGCAGGGCGACGGCGTCTTCGGCCAGCAGGCGTGGCAACCAGTTGGTGATTTGTGCAGCGCCCTGGCGGTTGCCACGCACGTTGCGGTCGGCGGTCCAGGTACGGGCCAGCAGCCAGCGCGAAGCGTTCAGTGAGAACAGGCCCCAGCGCACGTCTTCCAGTTCTTCGGCGAACTGTTCCGGCGCGGCTTTGCGGATGTCTTCGTCGTCGTCACCGGCTTGCACCAGTGGGCGCCAGTCTTCCAGCAGGGCATCCAGTGCGCTGCGCAGTTCGCTGGTGGATTGACGTGGTGCAGCCTGGCCGAGGCTGCCGACCAAGGCGCGTAGTTCGCCGAGGTTGTCGACCCAGTCTTGCAGCAGGCGCCAGTGGCCATTGAAGCGGTATTGCTCGGCCAGGCGTTGGCTGCTGCCCAGCAGGTGCCACATGATCGCGGCGAAGGCATCGTCCAGCGGCATTTCGGCGTGGATCTGCGGCGCCGGCAGGCTCAGGGAGTAGCTGCTGGCGTCGTACAGGCGGTAGCCACGCTCGGCCTTGCTGATATCGCACGGCATCAGGGCCAGGGTGGCGGCCAGTTCGGCGGCCAGCTCCAGCAGTGCAGCCGGCTCGCCTTCGCGCAGTTCCAGTTCCAGCTCGCAGATTTCTTCTTTCTGCTTGCCGACTACCACGTGGCCCAGGTCCAGGGCAGCTTCGATGACCACCTTGGTCTTGCCACGGCCCCAGGCGATTTCGGCGCGTTCACGCACGAAGTCGGTGGTGAAGATCGGCTTGAGGGTCTTTTTGTCCAGCTCGGCCAGTTGCTCGGGCCAGCATTCGCCGTCGAGTTTTTTCACGTCGAGCTTGGCTTTGGGCAATTCCCAATTGTATTCGTTACGTTCCGACAAGCCGGCGACGCTCTGGCCACGGGTCTTGAGAGTCTGGATGATGTCGTCACCGTCCTTGCGCAGGCGCAGGGCGACTTTGGCCTGGGCCAGGTCGCGCTCGGGGGTGTCGAAATACTGGTTCATCAACTCACGGCGTTCCCAGCCACTTTTGTTGCGTTTTTTCAGCAGCGGGTGCTCACGCAGCGCGGCGAGGGTCTCGCGGCTGACGCGAAGCTTGATTTCAGTTTCTTTTTGCATGGCCGGTACATCCAGGATCGGGAGCGCAGCCGGGGAAAAGAGTGGCTGCCAAGGTCGTGCAGTGTACAGGACTGAGCCCGGCAACGTGCCGCAACGGTTTATTGTGTCGTGCAGATGGCTCTATAGTGGGGCTCATCCGGGAAGTCGAGAGGCCGCGCATGCCATTACCGTCCATGAAAGAGCAGTTCGCCGCGCTGATTGCCGCGCCGTCGGTCAGTTGTACCCAGGCGTCTCTCGACCAGACCAACCGCCCGGGTGATCGATTTGCTCGCCAGTTGGCTGGGCGACCTGGGTTTCGCCATCGACATCCAACAAGTCAGCCCCGGCAAGTTCAACCTCCTGGCCAGTTACGGCAGCGGCCCCGGCGGGCTGGTGCTGGCAGGCCATAGCGATACCGTTCCCTATGACGCCGCGTTGTGGAAGACCGATCCGCTCAAGCTGACGGAAGTCGACGGTCGTTGGGTAGGACTGGGCAGTTGCGACATGAAAGGCTTTTTCGCCCTGGCCATCGAGGCGGTGCTGCCGTTGTTGGATCAGCCGTTCAAGCAGCCGCTGCTGATTCTCGCGACCTGCGATGAAGAAAGCTCCATGTCCGGCGCTCGCGCATTGGCAGAGGCAGGGCGCCCGTTGGGCCGCGCAGCGGTGATTGGCGAGCCAACCGGGCTCAAGCCGATCCGTCTGCACAAAGGCGTAATGATGGAACGCATCGACATTCTTGGCCAAAGCGGCCATTCGTCGGATCCCAGCCTTGGGCACAGCGCCCTCGAAGCCATGCACGATGCCATTGGCGAACTGCGCGGCTTGCGCCTGGCCTGGCAGCGCGAATACCGCAACCCGCAATTCAGCGTGCCGCAACCGACCCTGAACTTCGGCTGCATCCACGGCGGCGACAACCCCAACCGCATCTGCGGCCAGTGTTCCCTGGAGTTCGACCTGCGCCCTCTGCCCGGCATGGACCCGCAAGTGCTGCGCGACGCCATCCGGCAAAAGCTCGTCCCCTTGGCCGAACGCCATCAGGTCAAGATCGATTACGCGCCGCTGTTCCCCGAAGTGCCGCCTTTCGAGCAGCCCGAAGATGCCGAACTGGTGCGGGTCGCGGAACGATTGACTGGCCATCGTGCCGAAGCAGTAGCGTTCGGCACCGAAGCGCCTTATCTTCAGCGCCTTGGGTGTGAAACCCTGGTGCTCGGCCCTGGCGACATCGCCTGCGCTCACCAACCCGGCGAGTACCTCGAAATGTCACGCTTGACGCCTACAGTGCGTCTATTGCGGGAACTGATCGACCATTATTGCCTGAAACCTGCATAAATTAACCCCAACCTGTTCGTACATAGAAAGGAGAGTGAGCGTGTCGCCAAGCCTGTTCCGACGATAACCATCAGCCCGCTGTGCGCTTTCACGATTCATCCTTTTTCGGCTGCTTTTTATTACAGGCCCAGGTGTTATGCCCGACTACGTTAATTGGCTTCGTCACGCGTCCCCTTACATCAACGCCCACCGCGACTGCACCTTTGTGGTCATGCTGCCCGGCGATGGTGTGGAACATCCCAACTTCGGCAATATCGTCCACGACCTGGTGCTGCTGCACAGCCTGGGCGTGCGCTTGGTGTTGGTCCACGGTTCGCGGCCACAGATCGAAGTGCGCCTTGAAGCGCGTGGCCTGATCCCGACTTATCACGAAGGCATGCGCATCACTGACGCGGCGACGCTGGAGTGTGTGATCGACGCGGTCGGCCACCTGCGCATCGCCATTGAAGCGCGCCTGTCGATGGACATGGCCTCGTCGCCGATGCAGGGCTCGCGCTTGCGTGTAACCAGCGGTAATTTCGTGACCGCACGCCCCATCGGTGTATTGGACGGCGTGGACTACCACCACACCGGCGAAGTGCGCCGTGTCGACCGCAAGGGCATCAACCGCCTGCTGGACGAGCGCTCCATCGTGCTGCTGTCGCCGTTGGGCTACTCGCCGACCGGTGAAATCTTCAACCTGGCCTGCGAAGACGTCGCCACCCGCGCCGCCATCGACCTGGGTGCCGACAAGCTGCTGCTGTTCGGTGCCGACATGGGCCTGCTCGATGAAAACGGTCGCCTGGTGCGCGAACTGCGCCCCCAACAAGTGCCGGCTCACTTGCAGCGCTTGGGCAACAGTAACTATCAGGCTGAATTGCTCGATGCGGCTGCCGAAGCGTGCCGGGGTGGGGTAGGGCGCAGTCATATTGTCAGCTACGCCGAAGACGGTGCCTTGCTTACCGAACTGTTCACCCGGGACGGCGGCGGTACGCTGGTGGCCCAGGAACAATTTGAGCAGGTGCGTGAAGCGGCGATTGAAGACGTGGGCGGCTTGCTCGACCTGATCAGCCCGTTGGAAGAGCAGGGCATCCTGGTGCGCCGTTCGCGGGAAGTGCTGGAGCGTGAGATCGAACAGTTCAGTGTGGTGGAGCGCGAAGGCATGATCATCGCCTGTGCGGCGCTGTACCAGATTGCAGATTCGGACGCAGGTGAGCTGGCGTGCCTGGCGGTGAATCCGGAATACCGTCATGGCGCGCGGGGCGATGTGTTGTTGGAGCGCATCCAGGCCCGCGCTCGTGCGCAGGGGTTGAAGACTTTGTTTGTGCTCACCACCCGCACCGCCCACTGGTTCCGTGAGCGGGGGTTTGTGCCGAGTAGCGTGGATCGTCTGCCGTCGGCGCGGGCGTCGCTGTACAACTATCAGCGTAATTCGAAGATTTTCGAGAAGGCTCTCTGACTTAACGCAAGGCTGGCTCTTGTGGGAGCTGGCTTGCCTGCGATTGCATCACCTCGGTTATTTGCAAGACCGAGTCGCTAGCATCGCCGGTAAGCCGGCTCCTACAGGGTCAGGGCTTGACGAATTTATCGGTCACGTACGCTGAATAGTCTGGCAACACTGCCTCAACCTTCCCCTGTTCCTTCAAGAACTTCGCCGTCTCCCCAATCGCCTTCGCCGTGCCGCCCTTTAGCAGCGCGTCAGTTTGCTGTGCCTGCGCATCCGGGAATGTCGTACCAGCCAACAGTTCAGGAATGTCCGCAGCATTTGAACCTGTCAGTTTCGCGATTTTCTGCACCGGCTCGGAGTCCACCGTCCAACCGTCCTTATGGGTCGCATACTCGGCAAACGAATCCAGGGTGACCTTGGCAAACTTGGCCACTACGTCAGGATGTTTTTCCGCGAAATCCTTACGCGCCACCCATACTTCAAAGGTCGGTGCGCCCCACTGACCCACCTGGGCCGCGTCTGTCAGGGTCTTGCCGGTCTTGCGGATTTCGCCCAGGGCCGGCGACCACACGAATGCGCCGTCGATATCGCCGCGTTTCCACGCGGCGGCAATTTCTGCCGGTTGCAGGTTCACCACCTTGACTTGCCTGGTGTCCAGTCCCCAGTGCTTCAGCGCACCGAGCAGGCTGTAATGCGAGGTTGAGACAAATGGCGTGGCGATGGTTTTGCCGATCAGATCCTTGGGTGCGTCAATGTGGCTGCCGTTACGCACCACCAATGCTTCAGAAGTATTGATCTGGGCCGATACGATGAACGCGACGATGGGTAGATTGCGAGAAGCCGCTGCCGCGAGGGGGCTGGAACCGAGGTTGCCAATCTGCACATCGCCTGAGGCGATAGCAGTTACGACTTCCGGCCCACTGTTGAACCGGCGCCAGGCGATTTTTTCACCGATGGCCTTCTCATAGACGCCGTCGGCCTGTGGGACTTTGCTGGGGTCAATGCCGGTTTGGTAGCCGATGGTTAAATCGGCGGCTTTGACACCAAAAGAAAGTATTAGTGACACAAAAACTGTAACAAATTGACGGGAGGATGTGCGTTTGGCCATGATGGCGTCGCCTTTTTGATCGTGGGTGACGTATGCAACAGTACGGCCACACTAATCGATCTAAAAAAGCGCTAACAAATACCCTTTAGGAATTAGCTTATGGAGCGGTTTGTCTACCCTGACTTGTCCGCATCATGGAAAGCCTTATTCCCGAATCGTATGAAAAAGAATGAAACAATTCTTTTTGGGTGTATGAAAAACTCATTACCCTGCAGGGACCAAATCAACTGCGATTAGACGAAGGTAGTAGACACACAAGGTTACGATTGACTTGGTAGTCACTATCTGGCGCTAATCGCGCATCTGTGGATCGAGGGCGTCAGACCCGAGACCAAAGAAATACAAAAATTAGAAATGAGAGGAGCGGTACATGAAGAAGTCCACCTTGGCACTGGCTGTAGCCCTGGGCGCAATCGCTCAGCAAGCAGGCGCTGCCGGTTTTATCGAAGACAGCAAGGCAACACTGGGGCTGCGTAACTTTTACATCAACACCGACAACCGTAACGGTACCGGCGCGAACAAGAACGAAGAATGGGGCCAAGGCTTCGATCTGCGTTTCATCTCCGGTTACACCCAAGGTACTGTTGGTTTCGGCGTTGATGCGATCGGCCTGTTGGGCGTTCGCCTTGATTCGGGCGGCGGCACAAACGGCGCGACTAAGCCAAGCGGCGCCAACCCAGGCTCCTACGGCGGCACCATCTTCCCAAGCGAGCATAACGGCAAAGCCGTCAATGACTACTCCAGCCTGGGGCTGACGGCCAAGGCCAAGATCTCTCAGACAGAACTGAAGCTGGGTACCCTGCAGCCTAAGTTGCCTGTGATCATCACCAACGATGGTCGTCTGTTGCCACAGACCTTCCAGGGTGGCCAGATCACTACCAACGATATCAAGGACCTGACGCTGGTCGGCGGTCAGATTGAGAAAGCCAAAGGCCGTAACTCCAGCAGCAACGAAAGCCTTTCGTTGGCGGGTGCGAACAGCCGTGGTGCTACCTGGCGCGACAGCAACAAGTTCATCTACGCCGGTGGTGACTACAAAATCACCAAAGACCTGACTGCCCAGTACTACTACGGCAACCTGGAAGACTTCTACAAGCAGCACTTCCTGGGTCTGACCCACAACTGGGCTATCGGCCCTGGTGTCTTGAAGTCTGACCTGCGTTACTTCAACAGCTCTGATGACGGTGCCAACGGTAACGAGTCGGCTTACTTCACTACCGGTAACTACCAAGGCTTCCGCGCTGGTAAGGGCAAGGTCGACAACAATCTGTACAGCGGCCTGTTCCTGTACACCGTTGCGGGTCACACCTTCGGTGGTGGTTATCAAGTCAGTAACGGTAGTAGCGACTTCCCTTGGTTGAACCAGGGTGATGGCTCTTCGGCTTACCTGACCACTGACATGCAGATCCAGAAGTTTGCCCGTGCCGGCGAACGTACCTGGCAAGCTCGCTACGCTTATGACTTCGCCAAAGTTGGCGTTCCTGGTCTGACTGCCGGCGTTGTCTACCTTAAAGGTAGCGACATCGACACCGTAGCCAACACCGCTTCTCGTACCCAGTTCAACGGCCAGTCCGAATGGGAACGTGACATCACTGTTGCCTACGTGATCCCAGAAGGTCCGCTGAAAAACCTCGGCGTAGCTTGGAAAAACGCCATGTGGCGCACCGACATTGCTGGCGCGCGTGATCAAGATGAAAACCGTCTGATCGTCAGCTACTCGATCCCGCTGTTGTAAGTATGCAAAACCTTGCCCGGTGCAACACCGGGCAAGGTGTCTTGCTTTCAAGTCGGGCTAAACCCCCGCAAGCCCTTCCTGAACCCCTCTGTGTACAGCGTCTCAAGGCCTTCTCGAACCTTGGAAACGATGGTGCTCCTCGCCTTCGAATACGTCCAATGAACAGATTTTTAATATTCCTTTATCGTCTAGATAAATCGATATTTATTCTTTTTAAATAATCCACAATCCATGCACAGTGGGCTCCATAAGCACTCACCAGGAGCCACACCATGAGCCTAAGACTGGGCGATATCGCCCCCGACTTCGAACAGGATTCCAGCGCCGGCAAAATTCGTTTCCACGAATGGCTGGGCGATAGCTGGGGTGTGCTGTTTTCCCACCCGGCGGACTTCACCCCGGTGTGCACCACCGAGCTGGGCTTCACTGCCAAGCTCAAGGACGAATTCGCCCAGCGTGGCGTCAAGGCCATCGCCCTGTCGGTCGACCCGGTGGATTCGCACCACAAGTGGATCGAAGACATCAACGAAACCCAGAACACCATCGTCAACTTCCCGATCCTGGCCGACGCCGATCGCAAGGTGTCCGACCTCTACGACCTGATTCACCCCAACGCCAGTGACACGCTCACCGTGCGCTCCTTGTTCGTGATCGACCCGAACAAGAAGATCCGCCTGACCATCACCTACCCGGCCAGCACCGGGCGCAATTTCCACGAAATCTTGCGGGTGATCGACTCGTTGCAACTGACCGACAACCACAAGGTCGCCACGCCCGCCAACTGGCAGGACGGTGATGAAGTGGTGATCGTGCCGTCGCTCAAGGACGAGGAGGAAATCAAGAAACGCTTTCCGAAGGGTTACCGGGCGGTGAAGCCTTACCTGCGGCTCACCCCTCAGCCCAACCGTTGAT
>NZ_JBBGYS010000041.1:0-63655 GCF_037479595.1 Pseudomonas sp. MYb541
GCGCGGCGGGGGGGGTTTTTTTTTTTTTTTTTTTTTTGGGGGGGGGGGGGCCCCCCCCCCCCACCACAATAAGCCCGCTCACCACAATCGCTCGGAAACCTTGAGCAGAAGGCTATGCCTACCGGGCAACCAATCCCGGATTGAACATCCCCTCAAAACGCACCTTGTTCGCCGCGTAATACGCCGCCACCGCCTTGTCTGCCGTACTCTCCCGCGCCTGCATCATCAGCGCTTCGAGGTCGGCCTGAGGGATCGAGAAATGCGCAAAGAAGTACGCCACCTCGGGGTGTTCCTGGCTGAAGCCTTTACGGGCCATGGCGTGGATCTGCTCCGCGCCGCCGAAAACCTGCTTGGGATCATCCAGATAACGCAGCGACCATTTGGAGAACATCCAGTGCGGGCTCCAGGCGTTGACCAATGACCACTTGTCACGCTTGAGATTGCGGTCCAGCTCGTTGAGCATGCCGCTTTCCGAAGACCCCACCAGTTTGTAGCCCGTCAGCTTGTAATCCTCAATCGCCTTGACGGTGAGCTTGTACTGGCCGTTGCCGACTTCGGAGGTAAAGATCTTGCCGTCGAACTTCTCGCGGATCCCGGGTTTGTTCAGGTCTTCCACGCTGGAGACTTCCGCGACCGGCACCGAAGTGGGTACAGCCATGCCGATTCGCCCTTCATACAGCACGCCAAGGTCTTCAAGCCGGTCTTTGTACTTGTCGTAGAACGCCTTGTGAGTGCTGGGCAGCCAGACCATCGGGATCAGGTCGATATTGCCGTTGGCCAGCGCCTGGAACTGGATGCCGATGTCGGCCATCACCAGCTTGACCGGTTGCTTGAGGTGTTCCTGCAAGGCCGTACTGGCGAGCTTGACGGTGATTTCCGTGTCGGACCAGTTCACCCAACCGATGCGGACCGGTGGTTTCTCCTCTGCGTGGGTCACCGCCGCACTGGCGCCCAGCGCAAGGCCGAACAGGTAGGCACAGGCTTTTTTCCGACAGTGCACATGAGCATTCATCAGACGTCCTCCTAAGGGATGACGCCGATCTTAGCGACGACTTCAGCGCATCGCAATAAAAATGTACATGCATGTAGAGCATTATTGACACACATGTACATTTATCCTAATTTCAGATCGCCGAGCCTGATGATGCCCACTACGGAGCACAGAGTAATGTCCAGCGATCCCCTGCTGCAGCCCTACAAAATCAAGCACCTGACCCTGCGCAATCGGATCATGACTACGGCCCACGAACCGGCCTATCCGGTGGACGGCATGCCGCAGGCGTTGTACCGCGCCTACCACGTCGAACGCGCCAAGGCCGGCGTGGCCTTGACCATGACTGCAGGCTCCGCCGCCGTATCGCGGGACAGCCCGCCGGTGTTCAATAATGTGCTGGCGTACAAAGATGAAGTGGTCGGCTGGTTGAAAGACCTGACCGATGAGTGCCACGAACACGGCGCGGCGGTGATGATCCAGCTGACGCACCTGGGCCGGCGCACACGCTGGGACAAGGCCGACTGGCTGCCGGTGGTCTCGCCGTCACACCGTCGTGAAGCGTCACACCGCTCCTTCCCGAAGAAGATGGAAGACTGGGACATCGAGCGGATCATCAAGGACTACGTCGACGCCGCCGAGCGCATGAAAGCCGCCGGGTTGGATGGCCTGGAACTGCAAGCCTACGGCCATTTGATGGACCAGTTCTGGTCACCGCTGACCAACGAACTGGACAGCCCTTACGGTGGTTCGTTGGAAAACCGCATGCGCTTTACCTTCGACGTCCTGCGCGGCATTCGCCAGCGCGTCGGTGAAGAATTCCTGCTAGGCGTGCGCTACACCGGCGACGAAACCGTGCCCGGTGGATTCACCGCCAGCGAAGGCCTGCAGGTTTCGCACATGCTCAAGGACAGTGGGCTGGTGGACTTTCTCAACGTGGTACGTGGGCATATCGATACCGACGCAGGGCTGACCGACGTGATTCCGATCCAGGGCATGCGCAACTCGCCGCACCTGGATTTTGCCGGCGAAATCCGTGCGTCCACCGGCTTCCCCACCTTCCATGCGGCGAAAATCCCGGACGTCGCCACCGCGCGCTACGCCATTGCGTCGGGCAAGGTGGACATGGTCGGTATGACCCGCGCCCATATGACCGACCCGCATATCGTTCGCAAGATCATCGAGCGCCGTGAAGAAGACATCCGCCCCTGCGTCGGCGCCAACTACTGCCTAGACCGGATCTACCAGGGCGGCGCCGCCTACTGTATCCACAACGCGGCCACCGGCCGTGAAACCAGCATGCCCCATGACATCCCCAAGGCAGCGGTGAAGCGCAAAGTGCTGATCATCGGCACGGGCCCGGCCGGGCTGGAAGCGGCCAGGGTTGCCGGCGAGCGCGGGCATGATGTGACAGTACTGGAAGCGGCGGACCGGCCCGGCGGGCAAATCCGCCTGACCGCCCTGAGTGAGCGGCGTCGCGAGATGATCGGCATCATCGATTGGCGCATGGCCCAGTGCGAACGCCTTGGCGTGAAATTCCACTTCAACACCTGGGCCGAGGCCGAGACGGTGCTGGCCCATGAGCCGGACGTGGTGATCGTCGCTACCGGCGGCATGCCGCACACAGAGGTGCTGGCTCAGGGCAATGAATGGGTGGTGTCGACCTGGGACATTATTTCCGGCGACGTCAAACCGGGGCGCCATGTGTTGATCTTCGACGATGCCGGCGACCATGCAGCGCTGCAAGCCGCCGAGGTGATTGCGCAAAGTGGCGCCAGCGTCGAAATCGTCACCCCGGACCGTGCGTTCGCCCCTGAAGTCATGGCCATGAACCTGGTGCCCTACATGCGCAGCCTGCAGGACCTGGATGTGACCTTTACCGTGACCTATCGGGTCGAGTCGGTGGAGAAACGCGACGGTCGCTTGCTCGCCCGCTTTGGCAGTGACTACGGCGCGGTGCACAAGCAACGGGTGGTCGACCAGGTGGTGGTCAACCATGGCACGATTCCCCTGGATGACCTGTACTTCGACTTGCGCAAGCATTCCAGTAATGGCGGCGCGGTTGAGCAGCAGGATTTGATTGCAGGGAACGCGCAGAACATCGTGACCAACCCTGAAGGTTGCTTCCAACTGTTCCGGATCGGCGATGCAGTGGCCGCACGCAATACCCATGCGGCGATCTACGATGCGTTGCGGTTGGTCAAGGACCTTTAAAAACGCTCAAACACCCCCGGTGTGGTTTCGGCATAGCCAAACGCCCCATAGAAGCGGTCCAGTTCGCGCCGCTTCAAGGCCTTGCCGGTGAACACGCTGACATACTGGGGAATACGCCGGAACCGCACCACCACCTCTTCGGTGGTGTTCATCGAGATATAGCCGATCTGCGTCAGGTAGATGGTCCGCGCACGCACATCAGCCGCCTCTTCATCGTAGCCAAAACGTCGGAACATCCCGGTCAGGGCATTGATGCGGGTGTCATCAGCCTGCGCGATTTCTGCCGCGACTTCCGCCGATTGCATCGCCCAACTGCGTACGGCAAATTCGAATTGTGAGTCGAACAGCTCCGGGTTCAACCAGCACTCGAAGACGTTGAGAATAGCCTCGGAAATACTCTCGGCATAGCGGTCGCACTGGTGCACCAGGTTGCCGGTGTTCTTGTCGCGCCATCGGGTCAACAACGCAGCAAGCAGTTGCTCCCGATCTTCGAAAAACCAATAGAAACTGGTGCGTGACAAGCCAAGCTGCTTGGCCAGGGGCATCACGCGCACGGCGTCGATACCGGACTCTTTCAGGGCCGCGTAGGCGGCGTCCAGCCACACATCGACCGAGCCGCGCCAGCCTGTGTCCTGGTTCTTGCCTCGCGGTTTTGCGGGTTGCGACATCCTTGGGTCACCTTTACCTGGGAATTGCCGGTCACTCTACACGCCCAAGCAGGACAGCGCACAGAGAGTGTACAGCGACGTACATTTCGCCCTTGGCCACCGCGCTCAACGCCACTCAACTCGGCTGCGGATGAAGACTTGATCCAGCGGGTGATCAATGCCAGGGAGCCGGGCGCATAAGCATGACGCCCCAGCCCTGCGAACAGATACTCTTTCCATACGGGCCACTGCGTTACCAATTGATAATTGAACAGGCTAGCCCTTAACAAGCTGTGAGTGGCGTCGGGGATCACTACCGTTTGTCTTTGCCTGACGCCTGCAAATAGATCCCGGTAGAGACGCGAGTCCTCGGCAGTATCGACGTTCAAGTCCAGCGCACCCCAGATCGCCAATACCGGCCCCCTCGTGGTCTTCAATGCCGCCGTCACATCTTCGTTGTAGTTTTTCTGGACGAAGTTGAAATGGGCCGCGTCCATGCGGGGAAAAAGGTCAGGGTTGTAGGTTTGATCCGACGCGCCGAAAACCCGGTCGTTCTTCGCATATTCGGCCTTCACGGCTGCGTCGATTTCATCCTGGGTCCGCCCTTCATCTGCCATTCGTACCCGCGTGTAGTACATGCCTTGTCGGCGCCAGTTCACGGCTGCGCCGACAATCACCGAAAAGCCGGGGTCTCCTTCACTGGCGGCGCGTGGAATCACCCAGCCGCCTTGGGAAAAACCCAGAAACCCGACCTTATCGGCTACAACGCCCTTTTGCTCGCGCACCAGGGCAAGTGCAGCCAGGGCTTCCGTGGCTCGATCCGACATCGACTGGTTGAGCCAATTCCCCGTGCTCTGCCCGACCCCCTGTTTGTCCCACGTGAAAACGCCTATTCCGGCGTCGAGCAAACTGTTGATGAGCGGGAAATAGCCGTCGGACGCAAAACGGTCCATGGGCCCATCCCCATGAATGATCAGGACGATGGGCCCCGCTTGCACATCGGGAGGCAATGCCAGCGTCCCAACCAACTGCGCCCCTCCTGAGCGAAACGTCAGCGTCGAAACCCGGGCATTGCTGAACGCCATATCGGACAGATTCTGCAGAATGAAAACAGTCAAGCCCAGCAGCACTGCGCAGATTCCCGCAACGACAAACATCACAAACTTCTTATGCATCCTGATCGCTACCCTGTCTATCGGCCGAGCCTCAGGGGCATGCGACCCAGCTGTTCATGCGGTCAATAAAACTCATCCAGCAAACAGTAGAACGCTATGCGTCGATGATCCGGCTCCACGCCATAGGCCCTGAAAAACGGAGCGACCCAGGCGGCTCCACAGTTACGCTCAATACTTCGGGCGGCCAGCGCAAGATCCTGATAGATGTCACTGATACCGAGCCGACCGCAGTCGATGTAGCCGGTAAAACGGCTGCCTTCCATCATGAAGTTGGGCAGGCAGGCATCGCCGTGGGTGACCGCAAGATCTTGGACCTTGGGACGTGACTCCAACAATTCTGCAAAGGCATCGGCGGCAGTCCGGCCTGTTCGATCATCGTCAAAATCGTCCTCGTCAACGAGGCCAGCAAGCATTCGGCTCCTGGCGATGGCTATGCGCTGCTCCAACGAGTGATCAAAGGGACATAGCTCAACAGGCACCTGATGCAGCGCGCGCAAGGCCGTTGCGAGGATGCTGATGATCTCGGATGGAGACACGCTGGCGCAATCGGACAGATCCTTTCCGGGAACAGCCGTCATCAGCAACCAATGCCGATCACTTTCCGTCGTGGCATCAAGCACTGTCGGCCCAGGCAAGTTCAGCCCGTTCATCCAACCCAGTCGCTCAATCTCTTGCGGCAGCTCGCTGTGTACGCCAATAGGCTCGGCCTTCACGAACAGGTCCTGCGCATCGGCACCGCGGACGCGAAAAACCTCGGCCCCGGATTCGCCAACCATTTGGCGCTCGATCGTCGCCCCATCGAACTGCCGGGACCACTGGGAAGGAAATTTCATCAGCGCTTTACTCTCTTATCAACAAAAGCAGCCATCGTCATTACCAGCCCCCCTTCCTTGCGAGGCAACATTCTTCACCAGCATCGATAAGACAGGAATTCAGGTATCGGCTCATGGGCCGACTCCAGGTGGTGAGTGATGGGGTTGAAGAAAAGCGTACCCGACCTCGAAGACTACGATTACCCAGGCCGCTTCATCGACCGCGAACGCGGCAAGCACCTGGCCAAACGCGCCCTCGAACGCCATCGCAGCGACTATCAGCTCGCTGAAGGCAAAAGCGACCAACCGCTGTTGGTCAGCGGCCACTTCCTACCCCTGACCCAGCACACCAAAGCCCGCTGGAACGACCTATGGCTGCTCACCGAAGTCTTCCACGAAGGCAAACAGCCCCACGTGCTGGAAGAGTCAGTAACCAGCGACACCACCACGCTCAAGGACGACTTTCACCAGGGCTATCGCAACCGCTTCCTCGCCACCCCCTGGGACGTGCCAAATCGCCCAACGCTGAACCACCCCAAACCGCGCATCCTCGGCGCCCAAAGCGCTGTAGTCACCGGCCCCAAAGGCGAAGAAATCCACTGCGATCAATACGGTCGCGTCAAAGTGCAATTCTTGTGGGATCGGGAAGGTTTGTCTGACGACAAAACCAGCTGCTGGCTACGCGTCTCCTCCGCCTGGGCCGGCGCACATTACGGTGGCATCGCCATCCCGCGTATCGGCATGGAGGTGTTGGTGACCTTCCTTGAAGGCGACCCCGACCAACCCTTGATCAGCGGCTGCCTGTACCACAAAGAAAACGTCGTTCCCTATGAACTGCCGGCCAACAAAACGCGCAGCACCTTCAAGTCCCTGAGCACGCCCGGTGGCGGCGGGTTCAACGAACTGCGCATCGAAGACAGAAAAGGCCAGGAACAAATCTTCCTGCACGCCCAGCGCGACTGGGATGAAAATATCGAACACGACCAAAAAATCCGTGTTGGTAATGAACGCCACGACACCGTTGAAGCCAACGCCTACAGCGACTTCAAGGCCGAGGAACACCATACCGTCTACGCCGATCGTAAAGTGGAAGCTCGGGCGGATGACCACCTGACGGTGGCGGTGAACCAACACATCAAGATCGGTATCGGGCAATTCATCGAAGCCGGCCAGGAGATTCATCTGAGCAGTGGATTGAAGGTGGTGCTGGAAGCTGGCAGCGAGCTGACGCTCAAGGCCGGTGGGAGCTTTATAAAGATTGATGGCAGCGGCGTGACAACGAGTGGGCCGGTGATCAATGTGAACTCAGGGGGGAGTCCTGGAAGTGGGACGGGGGCTGCGCCGTTGTTGCCGGGGCAGTTGAAACAGGCGGATACGGACAAGGCCGGGCAATTGTTGGTGCCCGCGCAACGGCAGGCGTTGATGCAGAAGAAGCCTATTTGTGCGATATGCGAAGCCGCCAAACTGGAGGCGCAAAACAATGCCTAACGCCCAATGGCCGCTGGAAAATGGATTACCTCAAGGCCTGCCGTGGAATGGCACGGTGGGTTTGCTGCTGGATGGCGTGAGCGTCGAAAAACTTGCGCAGCACCTGTACCAGTGGGCGCAAAGTCCTGTGTTCGAACCTCTGTACCTCGGCACTCGCTGGGCTGAACTGCTCGATATTTCCCCATGCCTGGTGCAGATAAAAACGCAAAGCGATCCTGTCCTGACCCAGTTCCTGAACGCCTCCCGCAAGGAGTGGGGTTATCTGGTATTCAGCGACCACTCGTGGGATCACATGGTCACGCACTTGCGTTGGCTCACCAGCGTATTGCACCCGCAAGGCGAAGAAGTGTTGTTACGCATCGCCGATCCCGCCGTCACCCACGCCCTGCTCGTGCATGCCAAAAGCATCAAGGATCCAACCTTGTTCGGCCCTTGCACACAAATCGTCACCACTGATGCCGCACTCGGCTGCTGGCACCTGAACCAGCGCCCGGGCGATGCACCGAAGACCGATCACGGCAAACGCTATCGATTGAACGATGAGCAACTCAGCCTTTTAGATGAGGTGAATTTTCGCAATGTAGTCATGCGCCTCGACCGACACATGCACGAATACTTCCCAAACTATCAGGCTCATGCGACCCCACTGCAGCGCTGGGAACATCTGCATGCGCTTGCATCGACCGCCTACGCTCGTGGGTTCAACACCGAACTCGATATAACGCTCTACGCCAATATTCACGGCTTCCTCGGCGAGCAAGCGCTTGAGCAGCATCCCGATCTCAACACACTGCTTGAGACCTCATCAGAAAAGACGTCGACCCAACGCATCGAATACATCGCCAATGTCGCCAAGGAAAGGGCTGAAAGCCTGCAAAGGAACCCGGTATGAGCACCTCGACACCTGCAGGAAAAAACCCTAACAACGTCAACGTCAGCCGCGATGATGCAAAGAGCTCCACGGGCACCTGCCCGCTGATGAAGGGCAAAATTCAATTGGTGCCGTTACGCTATGGATTGGTCGATGGCACTGCTTTGGATCCGTCGAGCGAGATCGCTGTCCCGTACAAGCTCGGTACTCGCCCGCTTGGCATTCGTCTGCTGCGCGATGGTTGGCTCTATGTGATCGACAGTCAAAATGGTGAACTATCGGAATATCGGCTCATTGATGGCGTGGTCAGCGCGATGCTCTGGCAAGGGAGAGAAGTCCAAAATGATAGTCGGGAACAGCCCATCAAAAAACCTGTTTTGGCGTATTCCAAACGCAGTACGCTCTATGTCAGCTATTCCGAAATACAGTGGACCGCAAAAAAATGTGGTCAGGTACTCAAGAGCCAATCCGAACGCAAGCACTTCATGCAAGCAGTCGATCTGGGGCAGGCCAATTGTGAAACAGGAGGTCCCAGCTTATTGACGCCTGCTTTGGCCGAACGCTGGTTAGCCGAGGTCGCCACCGCTCGCATTCAGAGTGAGCAAATTGCACAGGATGAGGCGGCGGCAAAAGCACGGGATGAGGCTGACAACCTTGAACGGCGCAAACGAGGCCAGCCGGAAATAAAAACTCCGCTCTCTCCCAAGGTCCAGGTCTACAGCTACCCCGAACATGAACGTATCCCCTATTTGTGGGAAATGCCGCAACGCTTTCGTGAATCGTCGATGAGCCCTCTGAGCAGTTGCATCGAGGAGGAGTACCGGCAAGACGTATTGTATTTGGTGGTAGAGGATCATATTGGCGTCCTTCGCGATCTTGCCAACTATCAGGATCAAGTGGTCGATTGGATCGATACATGGGCCAAAGGCGGATCGCAAGACCGTGCCAACGAGCGTGACTATCTGCTTGCCTGCTATATCGAATCGTTGACTCTATTGACCCGAAAGGATATCGGCGCACTGGCTGACGCCAGTGATGACCCGGCCATCAAACTGATGCTCGGCGACCTGGATAAAATGAAGGAACCTGAACAAGGTACAACACGCCAACTCCTAGTCGAGTACCTCAACAAAGGCGGGTTGCCCACTCCGCCGCAAGGAAGTCCTGTACCGCCAGAACTTACCCGATTGCAACAGCAGGCACAGGACGAGGCGATGCAAATAGAGCGCTTCCTTTCGCCCGCACCCGACCACACGGCATTGAGTCGGAGCATCGAAGACATTGATCGTCGCTATTACACGCGGGAACACTTCAACGGAGCGCCACAAGACTTCGTCGAGAAACATTTCGAAGCCCTGCTTAAACTCGGTAAAGAGCAGGACCGCCGAATCAAGGATGCCCTCAATGGCGCCAAGATGGGCCAACGCGGTATCAATGAGCTGATCGACCGTAAAGCGATGGAAGACGCGCTGTCCGAGCACCGCCCATCACTCAAGCGTTGGAACACGCTACTGGACAATATTACGGCTGATCGAACAGCCATGCTGTGCGCCGGGCGTTTTCATAAAAGTGCCTGGTACTACGACCCGCAGAATACCAAACAGGTTGGCCAAGCCTTTGCGACCGAATACGCCTGCCTGAGGGATATTTGCCGAAGTGATGAAGCCTGCAATCTGATTCTCCAGTACCTGGAAAAAGAACCGCAGTTCAGCCGCCCCATGTTTTATGCCCTGCCCTACAGTGAACAGACGGCTGTCTGGGCCCAGTATGCATTCGCGCCGGCGGCTGGTATGACGCTGTTCAACAGCGCGCTCGAGCTTGTGAAAAAGCTTCAGGAAATCGAGAGTCCCCGTTTGCCGGCCCTCGACATGCTCCCGGAAGACACCCGTGCGGTCGCCGACGCCGCACAGCAGACCATGAGCCCGGCGCTCAATCGTGGCATTGAAAATGTGTTGGCTGACTTTGATCAGGTGCTCAAGGGACAGCCGATGCCTGATCTTGATCAGCTCTTTCGTCGTTTACCCAAGGCTCTACCGACCCGAATTCTGGATGCGGCAAAACGTGAGGGCGTGACCTTTACCGTCGCAACGGATGACGAGAAAACCGCGCTTAAAAGAACACTCAAGGATTTGTTCAACGAAAAAGAACACCTGCAAAAACTCAATCGCAAGCGCAACAAGGTAAAACAGACGGCAGGGCACCGGTCATCTGAAGCTCAACGGCTACAGGGTGAAATAGAGAGCGCCCGCCAGCAGTTGGCACGCACCGAAGCTCGCCTGGCCGGTGCACTCAGCCCTATTGGCGCCTTACCCGACAACAGCGTCCGGGTGTACGGGGCAACGCCCGTACGCGCGGGCATAACGGTTGTATTTCCTCCGGCGAGCCAGCAAGAAATATCAGGGTTGATGAGGAACTTCAGGAACGGAGCAAAGACCGCACCAAAACTGAATCTGATGGGGGATGGGGCGGCGTTGTTGTTGTTTGTTGTACAGGCTTTGAATCTGCGGCAAGTGGTGGCTGACACCAGAAGTCAAACCAAGAACAAGCGCATGCTGTTACCTGTTCTCAGCGCAGCAATTGCTACTGCTACCGCAGGTTTCGCTGCCGCTCAAGGTGTATTCGATACAGCACTGACCGCTCGCAGCTCAGTGTTGGCCAAAGGGTTGCAGAATCACGCAGTCGCCCATGTACAGGTTCAGATGGGAAAGTTGCACATCGGTTTGGGAGTGGTGACTTATTTATTCGGGGGGGTCGCTGCCGGTCTCAGCCTCAAAAGCCATCAAGGCAATTGGGAGCAAGCCGTCCGCAGCGGCAACGACGAGGCTCAAGCCGGGGCGATTCTATCGATGGTGGGTTCAGGCGGTTTGCTGGCAAGCAATATGTATGGCCTGGGTAACACGCTTTACGCAACGTCTACCGTACTTGCGGCCGAGCAAGGGGCTGCCAGAACCACTGCATGGGCCGCCTCCGGTGTCCGGCTATCACGCGTTTTTTTCCGCGCGAACCTGGCCGGCGCACTGTTTACGGCATTGGAGTTTGGCGGCAACTATGCTTACAACTACTACAACACCAGTGCCTATGACCAATGGTTACAAAGTACCCCGTGGGGGCTAGACGCGAGTAAACGCCAATCGCTGAGTCTGGCTGAATACCAAAACGCCTTGATCGCGATAGTACAGGCACCGTCTGTGCAGGTCGGACGTGTCGAATACGACGCCTGGTGGAAAAACCTCCTGTTGAGAGCCAACATCGGCGATATCCATTTGCTGTTACCCGGGCTGGATACAGCCGCATTTCTGGCGCCGCTGGGAGCCAATCCCAGCCATCAGTTGCACATCGGCGCGTACCGCATTGATAAGACTCGCGTAGACAGGTTCCTGTCCAGCGAACGCTTGGAGCCTCTTAGCGAGGCCGTCGACGCCAGACTACGCCGCGTGGACGACAATCAGATCATTCTCTGCGTCGGGTACCCCAAGCCCGACAAGCAAATTCAAAATAAAATCGGTGAGGAGTTGATGCTGGTTGTGGCCATTCAAAGCCCTGATTCCAGCGGGCTGCCGCAACAAAAAACCCACTACATTCGTTTTGACCCAAGGGGCAGTGGCGCCTTCCCTTCGGTTGATCGAGCCACATCCCTCCCCCACGCACTGCTGCTGCCAGTAGAGCCTCTGATGCTGGAGTTGGTTGCGCATGTCTGAACCCCTTGATATCCCCCCGATCGATCCGGCGGCAATGAAAGTGCACCGCGCGGGAGACATCGAACCGTTTCCCTCTGGCTACACCACGTACTTGGCACCGCTACCGTTGCCTACCGAGGCATCGCCCTACAGCCCTTATGTGAGTGATCTGAACGACACGTACCTGGACTTTGGTGGCGGCAAGCCTCAAGTATTTTCATGGCAGATGACATTGGGTGGTCCTTTTACCACTGCGTTCTTGATGATCTTCGGTATCCCCCTGATTGTCGGACTGATCGCTGCGGCCAGTGGGTTTGGATTGGCTGAAATCGTGGAACTCAGTGAAGGTCTTTTCCTTACTGCTCGAGAACCTGTTATCTGGATGTATTTGTGTGGCATGAGCATCGGTCTCTTCGTATGGCTCTATGTCCACAACCAATACACAGAAGTCATTCCCACCCGCTTCAACCGCCAACGCCGCGAAGTCTGCTTCATGCCCAGAGGGGCGGAGGTTCCACTGTTTGTACCCTGGGAATCACTTTCCGCCTGGGTCGTGCAGGCACAAGGCGCGACACAGTATGGTGTGACCCGCCAGTACGGCATGGGCATGGGGTTTCATCATGAAGGTGAACTGGTCCGCGTTGAGTTCATGTGTGGTGGCATGCAGCTGGCGATTGCCCATTGGGAGGCCGTTCGCGCCTACATGGAATACGAGATCCATGACCTCAAGAGCATCCAGGACCCCATGGACCTGCAAGGCCCCGACGATCCGCCCCATGAGGGCATGCACACCTTCCGCAATGCCCGCGCACGCCTGCACCGTAGGATCCGTGAAAAGGAAGTCGGCTGGGTGTACGCTTTTTTCTGGTACCTCTACCACGTCATGACGTGCTGGACATTGCCCAACCGCCTCGTCGAATGGGAAGTGAAACGCATCGCCAGGGTCGGCCGCAAAAAATTGCCTGAAGCCATGCAAGCCTGGTCGGCGTCGATCCCTGAGGATCAGTGGGCAACGCCAAGTGAAGAGCTGATTCGCCTGGGTCAACGGGTCAAAGCGCTCAAACAACGCAGGCCGCTGCGCGCGATCACCGAGATTTTTGCCGAGGTGTATCGAAGCGAACAGGATGTGCAGAGTGCTCCTGAACGCAAATCCAAGCGCTCGCGCAAATGACGCAGGAGTTGGTTGCGCATGTCTAAACCCCTTGATATCCCCCCTATCGATCCGGCGGTAATGAAAGTGCACCGCGCGGGAGACATCGAACAGTTTCCCTCTGGCTACACCACGTACTTGGCACCGCCACCGCTGCCTACCGAGGCATCGCCCTACAGCCCTTACGTGAGTGATCTGAACGACACGTACCTGGACTTTGGCGGCGGTAAGCCCCAAGTATTTTCATGGCAGATGACATTGGGTATTCCTTTTACCACTACGTTCTTCATGCTTTTGGGTGCCCCGATTGTTATTGCTCTTTTTGGTGCAAGCTTCGGCTATGGTTGGGATGATATTCGGGATGCGATGCAAGGTGTCTTTCTAGCTGCTTGTGAACCTGCCTTCTGGGCGTATTTGTGCAACCTGGGCGTCTGCCTCGCCGTGTGGCTCAACGCCCACAGTAAATACACAAAAGTCATTCCTACCCGCTTCAACCGCCAACGCCGCGAAGTCTGCTTCATGCCCAGAGGGGCGGAGGTTCCACTGTTTGTACCCTGGGAATCACTTTCCGCCTGGGTCGTGCAGGCACAAGGTGCGACACAGTATGGTGTGACCCGCCAGTACGGCATGGGCATGGGGTTTCATCATGAAGGTGAACTGGTCCGCGTTGAGTTCATGTGTGGTGGCATGCAGCTGGCGATTGCCCATTGGGAGGCCGTTCGCGCCTACATGGAATACGAGATCCATGACCTCAAGAGCATCCAGGACCCCATGGACCTGCAAGGCCCCGACGATCCGCCCCATGAGGGCATGCACACCTTCCGCAATGCCCGCGCACGCCTGCACCGCAGGATCCGTGAAAAGGAAGTCGGCTGGGTGTACGCTTTTTTCTGGTACCTCTACCACGTCATGACGTGCTGGACATTGCCCAACCGCCTCGTCGAATGGGAAGTGAAACGCATCGCCAGGGTCGGCCGCAAAAAATTGCCTGAAGCCATGCAAGCCTGGTCGGCGTCGATGCCAGAGGAGCAGTGGGCAACGCCAAGTGAAGAGTTGATTCGCCTGGGTCAACGGGTCAAAGCGCTCAAACAACGCAGGCCGCTGCGCGCGATCACGGACATTTTTGCCGAAGTGTATCGAAGCGAACACGATGTGCAGAGTGCTCCTGAACGCAAGTCCAAGCGTTCGCGCAAATGACGCTGGAATTTGATCCGCATGCCCACAAATCTTGACATATCTCAACCTGACTCTACGTCGGCTAAGGAAGCTCTGAGCAATTCCTTGAAGTAGTGCCGGGCTCTGCCCGGCAAGATCTGGAACAATGGCCGTTCCTGTTGAGAGCCGAGCATGCAGCTGACATTTGGTGATGCCAAGGCCTAGACAAGCGCAAGCAGACCCTCCGCTAGCTTTTCTTGGGCGAGATGAAGCAGATGGTTCCGTGCAAGTCCCTGCTGAAGCATTGACAGGACTCACGCCTTCCTACCGCCAAGCGGAAGTATGGCAACCAGATTGTCCGGGGCTCCCCTCATTCGCGCGTCGATTTTTCGGCGACATAGAAAGACCACTCTTACACCTCGGCCAACCACTTCCGACAGCCACCTCCGAAAAACCTAACAGTCACGAAAAATGACGAGCCCATTTCGACGATAAACGTTATGTATTTGGATGTTATGGGCAAGAAGCCCACATCTCCATTCGCCTCATGAAGGAACGCCTTGGGCGACCAACGCACGCGCTTCGTCCCGCGCCGTGCGCGCGTCTTTGAGACTGACTGCCGGGTAAACGCCCAGTGAAATACGCGCTTGCTTGCCCAGCCAATAGAAGCGGAAGTACCATTGCTTGGCACCCTTGAGACCCACGAACAGCGCAAGCCCACCCGAGTCTTTGAGGGTGTAATTTTTACCGGAAGGTTTCGCCTGGCGAACGGCGGTATCGGTCAAGGCCATGAGTACATCTCCCGTCTCGTAGGGTCGAGGAGATGTATATCGATGCCGGACCGGGGCGTTCCCCCCAAAAACCGTTGTGCTCGCTGCCCGGATTCTATGTACTCAAAACTGTACTTAAGAAACGTGGCTGGAGGCGGATTCTGGTGAATCGCACTGGAACGAAAAAAGACGCCTAAGCGTCTATTTTCAATAACCTACAGACTTCCATGGAACTCTGTAGATCGATATTTGGAGCGGGAAACGAGACTCGAACTCGCGACCCCGACCTTGGCAAGGTCGTGCTCTACCAACTGAGCTATTCCCGCGTCTTGGTGATGCGCATTCTATAGAATTATCAGAACCCGTCAACCCTTTGATTCAAAAAAGTTTTATTTCTTTTCAACGGTAGTGCGCAGATGCGGCCAGGCCGCGCGTAAATACTGGAGCATGGACCACAAGGTCAGGCCAGCGGCGATCAGCAGCAAGGCGTAGCCAGTCAGGACCCAGAAGGAGAAGTCCGACGGGTTGGCCAGTAGGATAACCAGCGCAAGCATTTGCGCGGCGGTTTTCCACTTGCCCATGTTGGACACGGCCACGTGAGCGCGGGCGCCGATTTCGGCCATCCATTCACGCAGGGCCGAGACGACGATCTCGCGACCGATGATCACGGCGGCTGGCAAGGTCAGCCACAGGTTGCCGTGTTCTTGCACCAGTAGAACCAACGCGACAGCCACCATGAGCTTGTCGGCCACCGGGTCCAGGAACGCGCCGAACGGCGTGCTCTGCTCCAGGCGACGGGCCAGGTAGCCGTCGAGCCAGTCGGTGGCGGCCGCGAAGGCGAACACGGAACTGGAGGCCGCATAGCTCCATTCGTACGGCAAATAGAACAACAGAATGAAAATCGGGATAAGCAGGACGCGTAGAACGGTGATCAGATTAGGGATATTCATCGGCACAACTGGCTACGAGGTGGAAAGGCATTCTATTCGCTGTGCAGATTCGCATAAATCAACTCAGCGAGCTTTTTACTGATACCGGGTGCTTTGGCTATTTCGTCAATGCTGGCACGGGATAGCTCTTGCAAGCCACCAAAATGTTTAAGCAAGTCGCGTCGCCGTGTCGGCCCGACCCCCGCCACCCCTTCCAGGGTTGAGGTTCGTCGGGTTTTGCCGCGCCGGGCACGGTGGCCGGTAATGGCGAAACGGTGGGCTTCGTCACGGATCTGTTGGATCAGGTGCAGCGCAGGTGAGTCGCCCTTCAAGGTGAACTCATGAGCGGCATCATTCAAGTACAACGTCTCGAAACCGGCCTTGCGCGTGGCGCCCTTGGCCACGCCGAGCAGGATCAGATCCGGCACCGCCAGCTCGTTGAGCACGTCGCGGGCCATGGACAACTGCCCCTTGCCGCCGTCCACCAACAGGATATCCGGCAGTTTGCCCTCGCCGTCCTTCAGTTTGCTGAAGCGCCGTGTCAGGGCCTGGTGCATGGCGGCATAGTCATCGCCGGCGGTGACGCCTTCGATGTTATAACGCCGATAATCGGATTTGATCGGCCCTTCCGGCCCGAACACCACACAGGACGCCACGGTGGCTTCGCCGCTGGAGTGGCTGATGTCATAGCACTCCAGGCGCTGCGGCGGCTCGTCCAGATTGAGGACTTCGGCCAGGGCGTCGAAGCGCGCGGCGACGTGCTGTCGATTGGCCAGGCGCGCCCCCAGAGCCTGTTCGGCATTGGTTACGGCCAGTTGTTGCCAGCGCGCGCGGGTGCCGCGTACACGGTGGCTGATATCCAACTCGCGGCCGCGCAGTTCGTGGATCGCCTCGATCAGCGTGGGGAAATCTTCATGCACCACGTTGACGATCAGCTCCGACGGCAAATCGCGCTCGGGACTGCTGACGTAGTACTGGCCAAGGAAAGCTGCCATGACTTCGGCCACTTCCTCATCTATACCGGTCTGCGGGAAGAAGTTCTTGCTGCCCAATACCCGCCCGCCACGCACGCTGATCAGGTGCACACAGGCGCCGCCCGGGTTGACGAAGGCCGCAATCACGTCGACGTCGCCGGTGCCGCCTTCCATGCTCTGCTGGTCCTGGACGCGGCGCAGCAGCGAAATCTGGTCACGCAGCTCGGCGGCGCGCTCGAAGTCCAGGGTGCTGGCGGCCTGCTCCATGGCGCCGGAGAGCTCATCGGTCAAGGCATTACTGCGGCCTTCAAGGAACATCACCGAATGGCGTACATCCTCGGCGTACTCCGCCGGTTCGACCAGGCCCACACAAGGCGCCTTGCAACGCTTGATCTGGTATTGCAGGCAAGGCCGTGTGCGGTTCTTGTAGAAACTGTCTTCGCACTGGCGCACAAAAAATGTCTTTTGCAGCAGGCTCAGGCTCTCGCGGATCGCGCCCGCACTGGGATAGGGTCCGAAATACTTGCCCTTCTGCTTCTTCGCGCCACGGTGAATGCTCAGCCGTGGGAAGTTGCCATCGGATAAAAACACATAGGGGTAGGATTTATCGTCTCGCAGCAGGATGTTGTAGGGCGGCCGCCACTCCTTGATCAGCGTCTGCTCAAGCAGCAGCGCTTCGGTTTCATTGGCGGTGATGGTGGTTTCGACCTGAGCGATACGCGCCACCAGCGCAGCGGTTTTCGGCGCGAGACCGCTCTTGCGAAAGTAGCTCGCCAGACGGTTCTTCAGGTTCTTGGCTTTGCCGACATAAAGCAGGCGCGCCTCGCTGTCGAACATGCGGTACACGCCGGGACGGCCGCTGCAGGTCGAGAGAAAGGCACTGGGATCAAACGGCGTGGTCATGTCAGGCGCTGGCGTCCACCATGCCGTGGCGCACCGCGAGCAGGGTCAATTCAACATCACTGCTGATGGCGAGCTTCTCGAAAATGCGATAACGGTAGGTGTTGACGGTCTTGGGCGACAGGCACAGTTTGTCAGAGATGCTCTGCACCTTCTGGCAGCCGACGATCATCAAGGCAATCTGGATTTCCCGCTCCGACAGCGCATCGAACGGTGAGTCGCTGACGGGCTGGAAGGATTTGATGGCCAATTGCTGGGCAATCTGTGGGCTGATGTAACGCTGGCCGGCAAACACCAGGCGAATGGCTTGCACCATCTCCGCCAGGCCTGCGCCCTTGGTCAGGTAACCCGCCGCCCCAGCCTGCAACAAGCGCGTCGGGAACGGGTCTTCTTCACACACAGTGACCACCACCACTTTGATGTCCGGATGGCTGCGCAACAATTTGGTCGTGGCACCAAGACCGCCTATACCGGGCATCTTGACGTCCATCAGCACCACATCGGGTTTCAACTCCCGAGCCTTGATCAGGGACTCTTCCCCGGACTCGGCCTGGCCGACTACTTGCAGGCCATCGATGTCAGCCAGCATTCGTGTAATGCCTGTACGAACGAGATCATGGTCATCGACTACTAGCACCCTAATCAAGCAGACACCTCGCGATATGGTCTTATAGGTTGCTGAACACCTTAGCAAAAAACCAAGGCGCAGACCTAGCTGCAAGCGTCATATATATAGTGTTTGAACACACAGTAGCCGCCCACCGAGAAGTGGACGGCTCTATTTACTGGGCAGCGGGTCAGGAATCCTGGGGCTGCGGCTTGGTTTTTCCGTTATGCGCAAAAGAATGCTCGGCCAGGGTCGAGGTCAAACGGCGGATCGCGTCTTGGTCCTCCTTGAACATGGCGCGGTAGTCCGCCAGGACTTTCTCCCGCCCTAGGTGCCCGTCCCCCACTTTCGTATTTCCCTTGTGCATTAGCCTTGACCAGTATGCGCGTATTGGAATGGGCCACAGAAATTAGCTGGATGGGCAGGCACGCTCCATGCGCCAGAAGCAATCCTCCTCACCGACAATGCTCAAGCCCCTGCGCTGATAAAGCCTCCTGGCCGGATTGGTCTTGAATACGGTCAAACGCAACAGACCCAACGCCTGCGCCTTGGACGCCATCTGCTCCAGCACCCAGCTGCCTGCGCCAAGTCCGCGACAGGTCTCGAGCATGTGCAGCTCGCGGATATAGAGCGCGCGGCTATCGCGGCTCAGGCTGACAAAGCCCATCACCACGTCGTCATTGCAGATCAGCCAGTTTTCACGGCCGCCCCAAGCGACGTCGAAGCCATCGTTAGACCACATCAGGTCGTATTGCTGGTAATAGCGGCTCATGGCCTCGAAGGTCAGGCTTCGGGCGAATGGCAGGTCCCGATCAGTTGCCGCGCGCAGTTGGAACGCCATTTTAGACAGCCACCACTTGCCCAGCCCACTGCCCACCCTCACGACGGGCAATCACCAGCGAGTCGCCGACACCGGAGGCGGCGGCGACTAAACCGCCATCAGCCGCCCAGATAGCGCTGCGACCAGCGCAGACATAACCACCGGATGGACCACCATGGTTGGCCATCAACACCAGCAGCCCATGTTCGACCGCATAGCCTTGGAGCAATGTGCTATCGGTCGCGTAGCCGCCCTCGCTGATCAGCACACCAGCGGCATAAATCGTAGCACCCGCCTCAGCCGCCCGACGTGGATGGCTGGCATGGGAGAAGTCCGCGCATACCGCCAAAGCTATCCGATCATCCCCCCACTCCAAGGCCGAACCGCCCTGCCCTGGGACAAACGCAACCTCTTCGCCAGGGTGCAGATGCTGTTTGGTGTAGATCGCCAGCGAGCCATCCACCCCCAGCACCAGTGCGCCGATCAACACGCCCAAGCCAGGCGCCAGGCGGATAGGCATGCCCACCACCGCCGTCAACCGCAGCTCCCGCGCCATTTCGCGCAGCGGCGTCAAGACCCTGTCGCCTGGCTCAATCGCTAACCCGGCCGCCAGGGACGGTTCATAACCTGTCAACGAAAGCTCTGGAAACACCAGCAACTGCACACCCTGCTTCGCCGCCGCACGCATGAACACCAGGTGCCGCTCAATATTGGCCGGCAGATTGCCCGCGATAGAAACGGATTGTGCAGCAGCAATGGTCAAGGCGGTCATGGTCGCGTTCCAGCATTGTCAGAGTATGATCAGCATATCGGCACTCTCCCATAGCCGTAAGTCCCCCACGACGATAGAAATTTCTGATTGAAACCACCCGTGCGCGTCGAGTAAGCTCTGCCCATCATTTGGAGACACACCATGTTGCAACTCACCCACACTCAGGTTTGCTCTGCTGCCAGCGCCCCGCGCTCGGTGTCGGCTACCCGTGTGAACGGTTCGAGCGCACTGGTCAGCTTTTATTTTGGGTATTGGTTTAGCCACTGGCGCGCCTGATACCTGAACTCGGCGCCCACTACTCAAGGGGTCGCCTACCAGAGAAATCTAACCCCCGGTCGGCTCCCCGACCGGGGGTTTTGTTTTTTCAGCCTCTAAAACTTTTTGAAGAACACTTAAAGGACACACGACATGAACTACGCCACCTATTACCGCTACGACACTTCCACTGCATGGCGATTTAGCCAGCTCCGCTCGGGACAGCCTGCCGCCTCCGATCGGTCACCTCTTGGTGGCAAGCCAACACACGTAGCCAATACGGTCAATTGTCGAACACCCCAGTAGGGCAGAGCGCGCGGGAACAGCCCGCCGCTTGCCCAGGAAGCCTTGAACATGAACTCTGCCACCGCCGCTCTGCCGATTTCTGCACTGACCAGCGCCAATGAAGCCCTGACCCAGCGCCTGCCCAGCTCCCTTGAGCTCAAGCACCAACTGCCTCTCAGCCCGTTCCTCAACGAACAAGTCCACGCCCATCGCCAAGCCGTGCGCGCTATCCTCAATGGCGAAGATTCCCGCTTGCTGGTGATTGTCGGCCCGTGCTCGATTCACGACCCTGAGTCGGCCATGGAATACGCACGCAACCTGAAGAAACTCGCGCTGGAAGTCAGCGACCAGATGCTGCTGGTGATCCGCGCCTACGTCGAAAAACCGCGCACCACCATCGGCTGGAAAGGCCTGGCCTACGACCCTCATTTGGACGGCAGCGATGACATGGCCGCCGGCCTCACCCTGTCCCGCGAACTGATGCGCGAAATGCTGCGCCTGGGCCTGCCGGTCGCCACTGAGCTGCTGCAACCTATGGCAGCCGGCTACTTCGATGACCTGCTCAGCTGGGTCGCGATTGGCGCGCGCACCACCGAATCGCAGATCCACCGCGAAATGGCCAGCGGCCTGGGCATGCCCGTGGGCTTCAAGAACGGCACCGACGGCGGCGTCGCGATTGCCTGTGACGCGATGCGCTCGGCATCCCACCCGCACCGTCACTTCGGCGTCGACAGCCAGGGCCACCCGGCGATCATCCAGACCCCAGGCAACCCCGACACGCACTTGGTGCTGCGCGGCGGGCACCGTGGGCCGAACTACGATGCGCAAAGCGTGGCGCAGGTGAAGCACGACCTGGCCAAGTCCAAGGTAGCGGCGCGGATCATGGTCGATTGCAGCCACGCCAACAGCGGCAAAGACCCTTTGCGTCAACCGGCGGTGTTCAACGAAGTGCTGGAACAGCGGTTGCAGGGCGACACCTCGCTGATCGGCATGATGCTCGAAAGCCACCTGTTCGAAGGCTGCCAGCCGTTGAGTGAGTCGATGAAATACGGCGTGTCAGTGACCGATGGTTGCCTGGGCTGGGATGGCACTGAGCAGTTGCTGCGCCGTGCTGCCGAGCGTTTGCGGCAACAACACAAAACCAACTGACTGGTCGAGATCGAAATGTGGGAGCTGGCTTGCCTGCGATGGCGGAGTGTCAGGCTACAAATCTGTAGCTGATGTACCGTTATCGCAGGCAAGCCAGCTCCCACATTTGATCAGTGTTTGGCTCACGACAGGGGATACAGCGCCTCATCAAACTGCTCAAGCTTCGGAAACACCAAGGGTTGCTCATCCGCCAACCCTTGCAGCCGTTGCGCATACCCCACCAGGAAATCCTGCCGTGCCTCGGCGCTGATGTACGGCACATGCCATGCCACAAACGGCGCCAGCACGTCATACCCCACATACGCCAACGTCCCGCGCAGAATTGGCCGCAACATGTCCTCCAGCGGTCCATGAATCGCGCCCGCACCAAACATATGCTCGCGCCCGCCCAGGGTCACCGTGACCATCGCCCGCTTGCCCGCCAGGCCGCCTTGATCGTAAAAGCGCTTGCCGCCGTAACACACGCCCGACACCAGCACCCGGTCAATCCAGCCCTTGAGCATGGCCGGTGCGGAGAACCAGAAGATCGGAAAGTTGAGGATCAGCAGATCTGCCCACAACAACTTGTCCAACTCGCCCTGGATATCCGCGGCGATCGACTGCTTCTTCACCCCCAGCCGCTGCTCCAGGGCATACACCAGGTAATCGGGATTTTCCCGCGTCGAAAAGTCCGCCGCCGACGCCACCGGGTTCCACTGCATGGCGTACAAATCGCTGACCTTTACCTCATGCCCCTGGCCTTCCAGCGTGGCCACCGCCTGATCGCGCAAGGCAGCGGTGAATGACTGCGGCTCGGGGTGCGCGTGAACAATCAAAACCTTCATACAAACTCCTCAAACGGTGTGCGCCGCCCGTTGGGCCAGCAAATGATCGAGCCAGTCGGGGTCCATCTCGGGCTCCGATGAAAACAGCAGGCCGGTGTAGTCCTGGTACGGCGGGGTGAAAATCGCGCTGCGAGTGCCCTGGTCCACCACCCTGCCCCGCTGCATCACCACCACTTCGTCGGCGATGGCGCGCACGGTGGCGACGTCATGGGTGATAAACAGGTAGCCCACGCCCAGTTGCTGCTGGATGCGGTTGAGCAACTTCAGCACGCCCTCGGCCACCAGTTGATCGAGGGCCGATGTGACTTCATCACAGATGATCAGTTGCGGGTCAGCTGCCAAGGCGCGGGCAATGCAGATACGCTGTTTCTGGCCACCGGACAGTTCCCTCGGTTGGCGCTCCATGAACACCGCCGGGTCCAACTCGATCATCTCCAGCAACTCGGCGACACGAGCGCGCATCGCCTTGCCCTTGAGCCCCAGGTAAAACGTCAGCGGCCGGCCAATGATGTCGACGATGCGCTGGCGCGGGTTCAGCGCGGTGTCGGGGATCTGGTAGATCATCTGGATCCGCCGCAATTGCTCCTTGCTGCGCTGACGAAAGTCGACTGGCAACGCCTCGCCGTCGTACAGCACCTGCCCCGCCGTGGCCGGCAACAGTCCGGTAATCAACCGCGCTGTGGAGCTCTTGCCGCTGCCCGACTCACCGATCACTGCCAGGGTCTGGCCGCGATAGAGCTTCATCGACACGTCATGCAGCACCGGCTGATGCCCATAACTGGCGCTCACTTGGCACACCTCCAGCAGTGGCCGTTCCTGCGTCGGACAGGCCTTGGGCTCGGTGCGAAAACTGCGCACCGCCCACAGGGATTTGGTGTAGTCCTGCTGCGGCTGGCTGAGCATGCTGCGGGTGTCCGCCTCTTCTACCAACTTGCCGTGGCGCAGCACCATGATACGGTCGGCCATCTGCGCCACCACCGCCAGGTCGTGGCTGATGTACAGCGCGGCACTGCCGTAGGTTTTCACCGCATCGCGGATCGCGGCCAGCACGTCTATCTGGGTGGTCACGTCGAGGGCCGTGGTGGGCTCGTCAAAGATGATCAGGTCCGGGTGGCTGGCCATGGCCATCGCGGTCATGACACGCTGCAACTGCCCGCCGGAGACTTGATGAGGATAACGCTGGCCGATGGTTTCCGGGTTGGGCAGGCGCAGCACGCGATACAACTCCACCGCTTCACGCTCGGCCTGGGCGCGATCGATACCGCCATTGATCACCGCCGTTTCCACATGCTGATCGATCAGGCGATGCGCCGGGTTGAACGACGCCGCCGCGCTCTGCGCCACATAGGCAATGCGCAGGCCACGCAGCTTGCGCAGCGCCTCGGGCTTGGCCTGCAGCAATTGGATGCCGTCAAAACACACCCAGCCGCCAATGATGCGGCAACCGTCCCGCGCATACCCCATCGCCGCCAGCCCCAGGGTGGATTTGCCCGCCCCCGACTCGCCGATCAAACCCAGCACTTCACCGCGTTGCAAGGTCAGGTCGATGCCCTTGATCAGCGGGTGCCAGGCGTCTTCGTAATGCCCTTCGATCTGCAGGTTGCGGATTTCCAGCAATGGCTTGTCCATCCTTCAACACTCCTTCAGGCCGCTGGATTTGTGCAGCATCCAGTCGACGACAAAATTCACGCTGACGGTGATCAACGCCACCGCCAGGGCCGGCAGCAACGGGCTGATGTCGCCGAAGGTGATCAACACCGCGTTGTCACGCACCATGCTGCCCCAGTCGGCAGTGGGCGGCTGAATGCCCAGGCCAAGGAACGACAACGCGCTGATAAACAGGAACACAAAACAGAAGCGCAGGCCGAATTCGGCAATCAGCGGCGCGGCAGCGTTGGGCAACACTTCGCGGGTGACCAGCCACCACAGGCCTTCGCCGCGCAGGCGGGCGGCTTCGACAAAGTCCTGCACCACCACAGTCATTGCCACCGCACGGGACAGGCGAAACACCCGTGTGGAATCCAGCAACGCAATCACCAACACCAACGACGTGGCGTTGGTGCCCACTACGCTGAGAATCAGCAAGGCGAAGATCAGTTGCGGGATCGCCATCAGCACATCCACCACCCGCGACAAGCCCTGGTCAATCCAACCGCCCTTGATCGCCGCCACCAAGCCACTCAATCCACCCAACAAAAACGCCAGCGTAGTCGTCAGGAAAGCAATGCCCAGCGTGTTGCGCGCGCCGTACACCAAGCGGCTGAACATATCGCGCCCCAGGTTATCGGTGCCCAGCAGGAACTGGCCGCTCCAGGGCGCAAAGCCCTCGCCCACTACCTGGGTTTCGCCATAGGGCGCCAGCAACGGCGCAAACACAGCCACCGCGATATACAACAGAATAATCAGCAAGCCGAACTTGGCGCTCAACGGCGCACGGGCCACTTGGCTCAGCAGGTTCATGGGCTACCCCTTGGGATGCATCAGGCGTGGGTTGCTGGCGATGGACAACACGTCCGCCCCGGTATTGAGCAGGATGTAAGTGGCGGCAAAGATCAGGCTGCACGCCTGCACCACCGGGATGTCGCGCTTGGATACCGAGTCCACCAGCAACTGGCCAAGGCCCGGATAGACAAACACCACTTCGACTACCACCACCCCCACCACCAGATAGGCCAGGTTCAGCGCGATCACGTTGACGATCGGCGCCAGCGCGTTGGGCAACGCATGCCGCCAGATAATCCGCGACTGACGGATGCCCTTCAGGCGAGCCATTTCGATATAGGGGCTGGCGAGCAGGTTGATCAGGGACGCGCGGGTCATGCGCATCATCTGCGCGATCACCACCAGGCTCAGGGTCGCCACCGGCAGTACCGAGCGTTCCAGGATCGTGCCAAAGGTGGCATCCGGCGCCAGGTTGGACAGGCTGGGGAACCAGCCGAGTTTCACCGAGAACACCAGGATCAGCAGGTAGGCGACGAAGAACTCCGGAAACGACACGGCGCTCAACGCCGAGGTATTGAGCAGGCGATCGAACCAGCTGTTGCGGTACAGCGCTGCCAGCATGCCCAGCACCAGCGCCGTGGGCACCGAAACCAACGCCGCCAATGCAGCCAGGCTCAGGGTGTTACCCAATCGCGCGCCGATCAGCTCGGCGATGGGCCGTTGATTGGCCAGCGACGCCCCCAGGTCGCCGTGCAGCAGGCGCAGCAACCATTGCGCAAAGCGCGTGAACGGCGGCAGATCCAGGCCCAACTGCGCGCGAAACGCCGCCACGGTTTCCGGTGTGGCGGACTGGCCGAGCATGGCCTGGGCAATATCCCCCGGCAGCATGCCCACGGCGAGAAAGATGATCACCGACACGGCGAACAACGACAGCACACCCAGGGCCAGGCGTTGCAGGACCAGCTTCAACAGGCTATTCATAGCGACACCTTCCAGAAACCATCACCGTTCGACTGTGGGAGGGGGCTTGCCCCCGATCGCGGTGGACCCGCAATCGATTCGGTGACTGACACACCGTCATCGGGGGCAAGCCCCCTCCCACATTTTTGGTCTTCATTGTCTGGAGGATCTCTAGGCCTGCCACCACCGCTCGATCAGCCGCAGCCCATCCAACTCACCATAGGGCGCGGTCAGCGGCCCGTGGTTGACCTTGTTCGAGCGCGCCGCCACGGAGCTGGCAAACAGCGGCACAATCGCGCCGCCGTCATCCCGGCACAGCGCCTGCATTTCGTTGTACATCTCCTGGCGCAACGGCGCGTTCATCTCGCCACGGGCGGCGTTGAGCAGTTGGTTGAAGCGCGGGTTGTCCCAGTGGGTTTCATTCCACGCCGCGCCTTTGGCGTAGCCGATGCTGAACATGCGGTCGGCGGTCAGGCTGCTGTACCAGAACGAAGTGGTGAACGGCTGCTTCATCCAGACGTTGGAGAAGAACCCATCGGCCGGTTCACGCACTACATCGATGTCGATACCCGCTTGGCGTGCCTGCTCCTTGAACAATACCGAGGCGTCCACCGCACCGGTGTAGGCCGCGTCAGAAGCTTGCAGGCGCACCTTGAGCGACTCCACACCGGCCTTGCGCAGGTAGAAGCGCGACTTGTCCGGGTCGTAGGCACGCTGCTCCAGTGCCGCGTTGATAAAGCGACTGCCGGGCTGGATCGGGTGGTCGTTGCCCACCAGGCCGTAGCCGTGCAGTACCGAAGCCAACAGCGTCTCACGGTTGATCGCGTGCTTCATCGCCATGCGGATGTCGTTGTTCTTGAACTCGTTGCTGTCGCACAGCATCGGGAAGGTGTAGTGCTGGGCGCCTTTGGTTTCCTCGATCACCAGCGCTGGATTGCGCTTGAGCAAGGCCACGGTCTTCAGGTCGACCTTGTTGATCACATCCACCTGGCCGGTGACCAGCGCATTGACCCGCGCGGCGCCGTCGGCGATGGCAAGCAATTCGGCACTGGCGAAGTGCGCGCGGTCGGGTTTCCAGTAGTCGGGGTTGCGTTCAAGGTCCATCCGCACGCCGGGTTCGAAGCTTTTCAGGCGATAGCCACTGGTGCCCACGCCGGCTTGCCACTCAGCCACGCCGTCCTTGGCGGGCATGATCACCAGGTGGTAATCGGCGACGACGTAGGCGAAGTCGGCATTGCCTGAATGCAGTTCGAACACCACCGCATCGCTGCCCTTGGCGCTCACGCTGGCGACATCACCCAGCACGGTCTTGGCCGCCGAAGTGGACTTGGCGTCCAGGTGATGGTTGATCGAGGCCACCACGTCTTCGGCGGTCAGACCTTTACCGTTATGGAAGGTTACGCCAGGGCGCAGGTGGAAGGTCCACACCCGAGCATCCGGCGTGGACTCAAAGCGCTCGGCCAGTTCGGGAATCGCGCTGCCGTCCACCGCGATTTCCGTGAGGGTGTTGTACACCGCCGAGAAACCGACAAAGGTGAAGGTATCGACCCAGGAACCCGGATCGCGGGAATCGGTGGTGCTGCCACCGGCCAGGCCCAGGCGCAGCACGCCGCCCGGTTTGGGCGTGGCGTCTGCGGCAAACGCCTGCAACGGCAAGCCCATGGAAAACGCCGCGGCCACCGCGCCAGCCACGGCGCTGTGTTTGAGGAAGTCGCGGCGGTGCATCGCTTGAGTCATTTTGTTGTTGTTTTCGCTCATGGTCTTGTCTCTCTAAAGGTCAACAGGCACAGGCATGTTTCAACTCGATCAAGGTCACGCCATTGCGTTTGAAAGCGTTGCGCAGGTCCGTCTGCAATTCATCCAGGGTGCGGGGCTGGTTCACGGCGCAACCGAACGCCTGGGCGAACAGTGCAAAATCCGGGTTACGCGGCAACACGCCGATGGGTTCAATGTCCAGGTTGAGCATGTCATCGCGGATCTGGCCGAGGGCGTCGTTGTTCCACAACAGCACCACCAACGGGCTGTCCAGCTCCTCGACGGCGGTGGCCAGTTCCTGGGCGGTGTAGAGGAAACCACCGTCGCCCACCAGCACCAAACCCGGCCGTTGTGGCGCGCCGAACTTGGCGCCGATGCCTGCGGGCAAGCCGTAACCCAAGGTGCCGTAGCCGGTGGGATGCAACCAGCTGCGCGGCGCACGGCTGCGGTAGGCGTAATTGCCGGTGTAGGCGAGTTGGGTCATGTCGCTGCTGATGAACGCATTGGCCGGAAGTTCGGCTTCGATACGGTCGAGAATGGCTTGGTGGATGGACTGCAACGGCCCGTGTCCCAACTCGACCGCCTGCAGCAATGCCGCCACTGACGCGATGGCGGCGTCAGCGTTGCGGGATGTGGCCGGGAGGCGCTCCAGCAAGGCCAGCACGGTCTGCTGTGCATCACCTTTAAGTGCCACGGCACAGGGATAGAAGTCATTGAACTTGCGCACGTCGATATCCACCCGCAACAGCTCGCCGTTGAGGGGCAAACGCTCACGCCAATAGTCGGTGTCGGCCATTTCCGTGCCCACCGCCAGCACCACATCCGCTTCGCTGATCAGTTGCCAGCCAGGTTCGACGCAGAGGGTGGAACCTGCATTCAGCGGGTCGCTGATGGGCAGCAAACCCTTGCCGGCCACGCTGGTGAAGCACGGCGCCGCCAACTGGGCGCTCAACCGTTGCAAAGCCTCGCCCGCCGCCAATGCACCGCCACCGGCAATGATCATGGGCCGCTTGGCTGACGCGAGTTTGGCCACGGCCTGCTCCAAGGCTTCAGCCGACGGCAAGCCGCGACCAGGGCGGCGCACTACCTCGCTGCTCCAGTCCCGCTGGATCGGCGCGGCCAACACGTCCAGCGGCACCGAGATATGCACCGGACGGGGTCGCTCGCTGTCGAACACCGCGTAGGCGCGGGCGACCAATTCAGGCAAATCCTCGGTGCTCAGTGCCACCGCCGAAAACGCGGTGATCGGCGCCGTGATGGCGCGCTGGTCCTGGGTCTCATGCAGGATGCCCCAACCTTTGCCGAGGCTGGCAGTACTGTTGACGCTGGAAATCACCAGCATCGGAATCGAATCAGCGTACGCCTGGCCAATAGCGGTGGCGGCATTGGTCACGCCGGGACCGGTGATCACAAAACACACCCCCGGCTTGCCGCTGACTCGCGCGTAGCCGTCAGCCATAAAGCCGGCACCTTGCTCATGCCGTGTGAGCACATGGCGAATGCCGCTGCCGGGCAGGCCGCGATACAGCTCCAGGGTGTGCACGCCGGGGATACCGAACACCGTGTCGACGCCATAATTGGCCAGCAACCGCACCAGGGCCTGCCCGCCGGTCAGGGTTTTATCGTGCATGTTCATCTCCTAGACGGATCAATGCATCGACCGCCGTGGCGCCCTGGGCATTGACCAACAATGGGTTCACATCCAGCTCCAGCAACTGCCCGGCGTTGGCGCAGGCGTAGTCCGCCACGGCACGGATCGCGGCGACCAATGCATCCATATCCGCCACTTCCCGCCCGCGAAAACCCTGCAATAACGCGGCACTGCGCAGGCTGAGCAAGGCGTTGCGGATCGCGCTGTCGGTGGTCGGCAACAACAGGCTGCGACTGTCCTTGAGCAGTTCCACCAGGATGCCGCCGGCGCCGATGACCAGGGCCAGGCCGAAGTCGTTTTCGCGCTTGATGCCCACGATCAACTCGGCCAATGGCGGTGTAGCCATGGACTCCAGCAGCAATTGGTCAAAGGCAACATGGGGCGCATAAGCGGCGATTTGCTCGCGCATCTGCCCAAGTGCGCTGGTCAGGGCCATGCCGTTTTGCAGGTTCAGCACCACGGCACCAGCCTCGGTCTTATGCGGCAACTGTGCGCTGACCGCCTTGAGCACCAAGGGATAGCCCAGCAACTCTGCATCGTTGAGCGCCCTTCCCGGCGTACTCAGCACGCCGGCCGGTGTGGTCAGGCCGAATGCACGCAGGGCTTGCTTGGAGGCCCACTCGTCCAGGGCCCCGCCGCTGTCATCCAGGGCTTTTGGGCACAAGGGCTCGAGGATCGACTCGCCTCGCTCCAGCAACACGCGACGGTTGTTCGAGTAGTCGGCAATCCGCCCCCAAGCGGCCAGTGCATCTTCTACGCCTTGCAGCGCAGCGATCCCCTGGGCATGCAGGCGCTCGCGGGCATGGGCCGGCAACAGTTCGGGAAACGCCGAGGTGACAAATCCGCTCTTGCCATGGCGACCGAGCGCGGCGCAGAACAGCTCCAGCAGCAGGTCGCACTCCTTGCGCTCGCCGGTGAATTCAGCCGGGTAATCCAGCACCAGCATGGCCGCATCGGCGTCGGTTCGCAGGGCGGTGTCGAGCATGGCGTTGAGGGCTTCACGGTCGCCCCAGATGGCGGTGGTGAAATCCAGCGGGTTGACCAGGTTCGCGTAGCTGGGCAGTACCTGGGCCAGTTCAGCGCGTTGGCCTTCGTCCAGTTTCGGCAAGGCCAGATGATTGCGTTCGGCATAATCGGCAATCAGCCCCGCATCGCCACCCGAACAGGCCAATGCAATCAAGCGATTGCCGGCCGGAAGATTGCCGCATGCGGCAGCCTTGAGGGTTTCGACAAAACTCACTGGCCCGCTGACGCGAATCACGCCCAGTCGCGCAAACAGGCTGTCGTACAGCGCGTCGGAGCCGGACAACGAACTGGTGTGACTCAAGGCCAGCTCGGCGCCAATCTGCGACACACCGGTTTTCAGCGCAATGATCGGAATGCCTTTCTCCAGCGCCTTGTGCGCCGCCCGGGCAAACCCCGGCACATTCTTCAAGCCTTCCAGGTGCAGGCCGATGGCGGTGACGCGCGGCTCATCGAGCAACACATCCATCAGTTCGGCAACGCCCAGTTGCGCCTGGTTACCGACCGAGGCCATGTAGGCCACCGGCAGCGAACGGTCGCTCATCGACAGGTTGTAGGCGAAGTTGCCGCTCTGGGTGAGCACCGCCACGCCCTTCTCCACCGACTTGCCGCCGTGGGCCACCGGCCACAACGCCGAGCTGTGCAGGTAATCCAGCAGGCCGTAGCAGTTGGGGCCAAGCAAGGCCATGTCGCCCGCCGCCTTTAAGAGCTGCTGCTGCATGGCGGCGCCGCTGGCACCGGTTTCGGCAAAACCGGAGGCGTAGCAAATCGCGCCACCAGTGCCCATAGCGGCCAGTTCAGCGACGCAGGTCAGCGTCAATTCACGGTTGGTGGCGATAAACACCGCATCCGGCCCACACGGTAAATCGGCCACGCGGCGCACACAGGGGATGCCATCGAGGCTGTCATATTGCGGGTTGACCAGCCACATCGGCCCGGTAAAACCACCGTCGGCACAGCGCTTGAGCGCGCGCGCCATGCTGCGTCCGCCAACGAATGCCAGGTGCCGGGGCGCCAGCAAACGCTTGAGGTTGTCGCGAATAGCCTGGGACATACGCTCTCCTCGCCGCTTAACGCAACAGTGGCCGCAACAGTTCACGGGCGATGATATGGCGCTGGATTTCCGACGTACCTTCCCAGATCCGCTCGATCCGTGCGTTGCGCCAGATGCGCTCGACCGGCCCTTCATCCATCAAGCCCATGCCGCCGAAAATCTGCACGGCTTCGTCAGCGACCTTGCCCAGGGTTTCACTGGCAAACAGCTTGGCCATGCCGGCCTCGCCGTCGGTCATGCTGCCTTGGTCCATTTTCCAGGCGGTGTGCAGGGTCAGCAGTTCAGCGGCGCGAATCTGCGTGGCCATGTCGGCCAACTTGAAACTCACGCCTTGGTAGCTGCCGATCGGCTGGCCGAACTGTTTGCGGTCCGCCGCCCATTGCAACGACACATCCAGCGCGCGCTGGGCCTGGCCGACGCAGTTGGCGGCCACCATCACACGACCAGCGGTGAGCCAGGCGTTGGCTACTTCCCAGCCTTTACCCACTTCGCCCAGTACCTTGGAGGCCGGTACGCGGCAGTCGTCAAAGAACATTTCGTAGGTGTGATAACCCCGGTTGCTCACGCACTTGGGACCACGGCGGATGGTCATGCCCGGCGTCCCCCGGTCCACCAGGAACGAGGTCACCGCGTTGCGCTGTCGACCGTTGTGTTCGTAGGTATCAGTGACCGCAAACACGATGGCGAAATCGGCGTGCCCGGCGTGGCTGATGAAGTGCTTGCTGCCGTTGATCACAAAGTCATCGCCACTGCGCACGGCGCGGGTCTTGATGGCATTGGCGTCGGAACCGGCGCCGGGTTCGGTCAAGGCAAAACAGTCGATTTTCTTGCCTTGCACGCAGGGCAACAGGTAGTCGCCAATCTGCGAGCCGGTGCACGCCATCAGGATCTTGGACGGCCGCGCGACAAACACATGCAGCGCCCACGAGACTTTGGACAACTCCCGCTCGATCAGCGCCTGGGACAGGTAGTCCAGGCCACCGCCGCCCACTTCTTCCGGCATGTTGAAGGCATAGAACCCAGCGGCAATCGCCTTATCGCGAATCTGCGCAGCCAACTCGGGCGAAACCTCATCGGCACGGTCCACCGCCTCTTCATGGGGCAACAATTCCTTGGCAACAAAACTGCGTACCGCGTCCACCAACATGTCTTGTTCTTGGCTGAGTTGGAAATTCATGGCGCTACCTGTTCGGGGTGTTGTTATTTGCCGGAGAAATTCGGGAGGCGTTTTTCCAGGGAGGCGCGCAAGGCTTCGGCGCCATCGGCACTGCGTCCGCACAACAAGCCAGCGGCCAGTTCGGCCTGCAATTGCTCGGGCAGGCTGCGGTCGGCGCCTTCACGGATCAGGGTCTTGGTCTGGGCGAACGCGAAGGTCGGACCGTTGGCCAGGCGCGTGGCGAGTTCGGTGGTGTGGGCGTGCAGTTGATCATCCGCAACCACCTCTCCGACAAGGCCGGCGGCCAGGGCGCGGTCGGCGCTCCACAGTTCGTCAAGGAACAGCAGGCGCTTGGCTTGTTCGCTGCCGATCAGGCGCGGCAAGTGCCAACTGGCACCGGCGTCGGGCGAGTAGGCCATGCCTGTGTAGCCGGCTTTGAAGCGCGCCGATTGGGTGGCGACGCGCAAGTCGCAGCACAGGGTCAGGTCCATGCCCGCGCCGACGGCGGTGCCGTTGATGGCGGCAATCGTGGGTTTGTCGAGGGTGTGCAGGCGAGTCATCAAGGCGTGAGCGGTTTCGGTCCAGCCATAGGTTTCGAGGGCGCCACGGGCTTCGGCATCAGCCCACTCGGCCAGGTCGGCCCCGGCGCAAAAGCTGCGACCGTTGCCGGTCAATACCACCACGCGCACAGCGGGGTCGGTGTTGAAGGCGTCGAGCAAGGCGTGCAGGTGCTTGAGGGTGGGAATGTCCAAGGCGTTGCGCTGCGGGCCACGATTGAGGGTGATCCAGGCAACGCCAGCTTGCACATGAGTAAGCACGGGCGAATCGGTAGTCATGGCTTCCTCGAATTATTTTAGTTGGCTTGAGGGGTGCGACACGAGGCGATACTAAACAAGTGTTCAGTAAGAAGGCAATCGGCAAACCGCAAATATTTTCAGAAGGGGAAATGGCCGACCTGAACCTTGCGTTCAGGCGGCTGCAGAAGACTCAGGGTTTGAGCTGATAACGCTGGCGACCACCGGCCTGCAGGCCATCGACCCAAGCTTCGCAGATCTGGATACCCTGCTGCGGCGTGAACGTGCCGGGGTTGAGCCCCGACTCCAGCCACAACCCGTCGAGCAGTGCGCTCAGGCCGATGGCGGCCAGATCGGCGTCGAAGTGCTTCCAGCCCTCCTCCTTGGCCATGTCGGTCAGCGCCGAACGCATGATGGTGCGGTATTCGCCATAGGAGTGTTCGTGAGCCAGGTTGATCGCCGGCGCGGTCTTGACCGCGCCCCAGAACACCAGCCAGGCGTCCAGCAGGTGCGGGTCGAGCAATTCGGCGGAAAACGAACCACGGAACAACGCCGACAGGCGCTCCCGGGGGTTCGGCGGCGCCTTGGCCATGGTTTCGCGCAGCAGGCTCATGACCTGGTCGGTGATGGTGCGGTAGGCCTCCGCCACCAGCTCATCCTTGCCCGAATAGTGATGGCTGATCAGCCCCACCGACACCCCGGCCTCGGCGCTGATCTTGCGGATCGACGCACCCTGGAAACCATCACGCTTGAGACACGTGAGCGTGGCCTGGACCAGATTGGCCTTGCGCACTTCCGGCTCCATCCGGGAAAAACGGGATTCCTGGGTCATGCGGCAAATTCCTACGATTGAGTCGGCATCACGACTCTACCTCAGTCGCGATAGCCCGGCGACACCCGATCCAGCATCCGCAGCAACGCCGCCCAGGCCAGTTGCATGGCGTCCAGGTCGACCAACTCACCCTCTTCCAGCGGGCGGCCAGGGTTGTTGAATTGCTGTTCGGTGTAGGCGCAGACCTCGTCAGACGGCAGCACCAGCTTGCCGCACGCCTGGGCGGCAATCTGGATATCGCAGGCCTTCTCCAGGTAATACATGCGCAGGAACGCCTGGCTGACAGTCTCACCCACCGTCAGCAAACCATGGTTGCGCAGCATCAGCACCGGCTTGTCGCCCAGGTCCCGCACCAGCCGCTGCTGCTCATCCATGTCCAGGGCCACACCTTCGTAATCGTGGTAGGCCACCTTGCCGTAGAACTCCATGGAGATCTGGTTCACCGGTAACAAGCCGCACTCCAAGGCCGCCACTGCACAGCCTGCGCGGGTGTGGGTGTGCAGCACGCACTGAGCGTCTTCGCGGGCGCCATGAATCGCACTATGAATCACGAAGCCCGCCGGGTTGACCGCATAAGCCGAGGGCTCCACGGCGTGACCGTCCAGGCCGATCTTCACCAGGCTCGAGGCGGTGATTTCGTCGAACATCAGCCCGTAGGGATTGATCAGGAAGTGATGCTCGGGCCCAGGGATGCGCACCGAAATATGCGTGAAAATCAGATCACTCATGCGGTAGTGCGCGATCAATCGATAGCACGCGGCGAGCTGTTCACGCAGCTGCTGTTCGATGGAGTGAGTCATTTTTATTCTCCAGGCACGGGGTTGGTGAGGGCGACGCTAATCCAGTCAATAGTAAAAAAACAAGTTGATTTTTTACTGACGCTCGCCTCCTATAGAAAAATAACAATAACAGCGCCTGGAGTATCCGCACCATGTCGCACCCGACCTTTCCCCACCTGTTCGAACCGCTGGAGCTGCGTGGCAAACGCCTGAAAAACCGCATCATGTCCAGCGGGCATGACACCTCTATGCCTACCGATAACCGGGTCAATGCGCAGTTGATCGCCTACCACCGTGCTCGCGCCGAAGGCGGTGTGGGGCTGATCGTGTTACAGGTGGCCGGGGTGCATGACAGTGCGCGCTATACCTCCCATGTGCTGATGGCGACCGAAGACAGCTGCATTGACGGCTACCGCGAATTGGCCAAGACCTGCCATGCCCACGGCACCGTGGTGCTGTCGCAGATCTTCCATCCGGGCCGGGAAATCATGGAGTCGGCCGATGGCCTGCTGGCCGTGGCGTACTCGGCGTCTGGGGTGCCGAATGAACGCTTTCGCGTGATGCCACGAGCGCTGGACCAGGCGATGATCAACGAGATCGTCGCGGGTTATGCCTGCGCTGCCAGGCGCTTGCATGAGGCCGGGATCGATGGGGTGGAAGTGGTTGCCAGCCATGGTTATCTGCCGGCGCAATTTCTCAATCCTCGGGTAAACCAGCGTACCGATGATTACAACGGTTCTTTGGAACATCGGTTGAAGTTCTTGAGGGAAGTCATCTATGCCGTAAGGGCCGCCACCGACGAACAGTTCATTATCGGGCTGCGCATTTCTGCCGATGAACGCGACGCCGAAGGCCTCACTGAAAACGAGTCGCTTGAAGCCGTTCAACACCTGCAAACCCAGCTGGATTACGTGCATATCGTCGCGGGCACATCAGCGTCCCTGGGCGGCGCAGTCCACATCGTGCCACCCATGGCGATTGCCGCCGCGTACCTCGCCAACGAGGCGGCGACGTTCAAGGCCAGCCTGTCGATTCCGCTATTCGTCACAGGGCGAATCAATCAGCCTCAGGAAGCCGAACTGATATTGGCGCGGGGCCAGGCCGATGTCTGCGGCATGACGCGTGCGTTGATCTGCGACCCGCAGATGCCGGCCAAGACCCTTGAGGGCCGTGCCGAAGACGTGCGGGCGTGCATCGCCTGCAATCAAGCCTGCATCGGTCATTTTCACAAGGGGCTGCCGATCTCCTGTATTCAGCATCCCGAGACCGGTCGCGAGTTGGTGTTTGGTGAGTTGCAACAGGCAGTGAAGCCCAAACGCATCATGGTGGTGGGCGGTGGCCCGGCGGGCATGAAAGCAGCGGCAGTCGCCGCGCAACGCGGGCATGCGGTAACGCTGTACGAAGCCAGCGGTCAACTCGGCGGGCAAGTGTTGCTGGCCCAACTGCTACCACGGCGCAGCGAATTCGGCGGGGCCAGTACCAACCTGCAACGTGAAATGGAACTGGCGGGGGTACGAGTGGTACGCCATACCCGGGTTGACCGTAAATGGGTGGAACAGGAACAGCCCGATCACGTCATCATTGCCACCGGCGCCGAGCCTTATTGGCCAGCCTTCGAACAGGGTGGCGAGCTTCAGGTGGTGGATGCCTGGCAGGTGCTGCGCGAGCAGGTCACGTTGGGCCGCTCGGTGGTGGTGGTCGATTGGCGTTGCGACTGGATCGGCCCCGGTATTGCCGAGCGCCTTATGCGCGCCGGCCATCAGGTGCAACTGGCGGTCAATGGCACCCACTGTGGGGAAAACCTGCCACTGTATGTACGCGATCAATTGGCTGGCGAACTGCATCGGCTGGGCATCCCGATCATCCCTTACGCCCGCCTCTATGGCTGCGATGACACCACGGTCTACTTGCAACACACCGCCAGCGGCGAGCCGATGCTGCTGGAAAATATCGACACGCTGGTGTTGTGCCAAGGCCACCAGCCGGTAGACACTCTGGGCGCGGAGCTGCAAGGCTTGGTGCCCTTTGATCGTATCGGCGACTGCCTGGCCCCGCGCACCGCCGAAGAAGCGATCTACGAAGGACTCAAAGTGGCGTGGAACCTGTGACAGACAATCCCCAGCAACTGTTTCTCGGCACGCGCATTCGTGGGCTGCGCAAGGCGCGTGGCCTGACCCTCACGGCCCTGGCGCAGGCTAGCGAATTGACGGCCGGCTACCTCAGCCAGTTGGAGCGTAACCTGGCGTATCCATCGATTCCCGCATTGTTCAATATTGCCCGCAGCCTGGGCGTGACCATCCAGTGGTTCTTCGCCAGCGAAACCGTAGCCGCTGTCGAGGACGAAGGCTATGTCGTGCGCAAAGGCAACCGCCAGAGCATTCACTACGAGGACGGCATCGTCGACCAATTGCTGACGCCGTTACCCAACCACCAACTGGAAATGCTCCAATCAAGCTTCCCGCCGGGTACGTATAGCCAGCAGAACTACAGCCATGAAGGCGAAGAAGCGGGATACGTACTGAGCGGCCAGTTCGAGTTGTGGGTGAGTGAGCGACACTTCCTGCTGCAGGCCGGTGACAGTTTCAGCTTCGCCAGCCGTGAGCCCCATCGATACGGCAACCCTGGCAAGGTAGAAACCGTGGTGATCTGGGTGATTACACCGCCGACATTTTAGGCAGCCATACAAATGGAGACGTTTCCTACGGGAACTGGCGACAGTGGCAAGGCGGCCATCAATGGTTAGGGTCCCTTTCCCTTGCTATAAAAATGGCTACTTCTCTTCGAGGGTGTCGCCATGTCGTTATTGCATTTGTTGTTTGGGAAGCCGACCCAGGACGAGTGGGAGCGTGTGAAAGAGGTCAAGTGCCGTAAAACCTGGAAAGTCGTATACGCAGGCATCGGCTTGGATGCCGCCGAAGTCTTGGAGTCACAGGGTTACAAGGACGCCCTGCACCAAGTACGTAAAATGGAGGCTGATCATTCATGGGCTTGCTGATCATCGTCCCATTACTGGTCAGCGGATACATGGTCTGCGTCAGGCATCCCTTTTTTTACGTGCGCCTGCACCGTTTCCAAGGGCAACTGCTCTATTTGCAGGTGGCCAGAATGGGGATGGCTTGCCTGATCGTCTCGACCCTTCTGACCGCAGCCGTCCTGGCAGTGTCAAAGCAGGCGGTCCCGATCATGGGTCATGTCATTGCAACAGACTACAGCAGATACTTGGGCACGCTATTGGTGCAACTTGATATTGCCAACGAAAAAAACGGCACGCTATGGGTTTTCCTGATACAGGTCGGGCTGACGGCCCTGGTTATTCCTTTCTTCTGGTCAGCGTTCTATGCAGGCGCGATGAAGAAAATATTGCAGCTGGAAACAGACGTCCAGCTCCACTCGCTGCTGGCGCTGGGTGTCCTTGAGGGTACACCTTTCAGAGTTTTGCTGAGAGAGTCCATCGCGCAGTGCCGGCCGTACATGTTCAGCTTGAACGATCGCAAGGTCTACGTCGGAATCGTACTGTTCGCCGGCACACCGAGCGAGTCCGAAGGTGTCGATCATGCCTTCACGCTGATCCCCATACTCAGCGGTTACCGAGACAAGGACACACTGGAGGTCACGCTGAATACTCACTACTCAAATGCAGCCACCCCGCCGCCCATCACACTGATCCAGGAAAATGTCGTTTCCGCCACGCAGTTCGACTTCACGATCTGGAACGCGGTCCATACCCGAAAAAACCGCAAGCAGCGACAAGGCGAGTTTCATCAACACCGCCCCGCGCGCCCGGTGCACGCTGAAAGCCTCTGCGCCTGAGGCTCCAACGTCAGTAAAACTTCCAGTTCAACCCGACGCGTAACATCTGCCCATTGTTCTTGAACTTGGGATCATACCCAGTCCCTGCTCCACCGCTGCCCGGAATCACCGCGACGTTCAGCTTGTCTTCACCCAGGTCGTAGTACAGGTATTCGGTCTTGAACGACAGGTTCTTGGTGATGGCCTGTTCGATACCAGCTCCTACCGTATAACCCATCTTGAAATGACTCTGGTCGCCGCTGAACCGGGTATTGCCTGCGGGGAACATGTCGACGCTCTGGCTGGTTTCGCCATAGGCCTGACCAGCCGTGCCGTAGACCAGGGCGTGGTCGAACGCATAACCGAAGCGACCGCGCAGGGTCCCAAGGTACTTGATCTTCGATTCGAATTTGTTGTTCAGCGCTAGGCGGGTGTTGAGTTGGGCGGTGCCGATGCCGCGCCGCCCCCTTGCTGGCAAGTAAAGCCTGAGAATCCTGGATGACGGAGTTGACGAACGGTCATGCGAATGTTCAGATGCCGCCCTGTTTCAGGTGCCCCCTGCCGCCGTGCTTGGGGTGAAACGGGAAACCGGTACGCTCTTTGAGCCAGTCCGGTGCTGCCCCCGCAACGGTATTCGCGTGACCCCTTCGACACACCACTGTGGCCTGCGCGCCATGGGAAGGTGAAGGGATCCATACGCGAGAGCCCGGAGACCGGCCTGGAATTTCTGTTAGGCAAACTCCTGCGGTGGGCGGGCATGGGCCGGTGTCGGCGTGTGCGCGATGCCTTCTCCTGCGTGCTTCTGCGAAGATACTTTCGAGAAGACTATGATTCGACGTTCCCTGATCCCTTTGTTCGGCTCGCTGTTCAGCCCCCTGTTGCTTGCCGACGACAACACCCTGGTACTCAACCAGCAGATCATCTGCGCCCCCTCCGTGGAATCCACCACCGTCGCCGCCATGGCCCAGTACGGCAGCAAAGTGGAGATCGTCACCCGCGAACAGATCGAACGCGCCGGCCCCGCCGCCGACGTGACGCGGGTGATGCAGATGTTCATCCCCGGCCTCTACGTGGCGCCGAAAAACGGCCCATTCGACTACGGCACCTATTCCCTGCTGGGCGGGCGCAACGATGACACGCTGATCCTGCTCGACGGCGTACGCCTGAACAACCGCCTGTATGGCGGCCTGTACCTCGACACGCTGCCGGCCAACGCCATCGAGCGCATCGAAGTGCTCAAGGGCGGCCAGAGCCTGCTGTTCGGCACCCAGGCGGTATCGGGGGTAATCAACATCGTCACGCGCAGCCCGCAGACCCGCCAGGCGTCCGGTGAAGTGAACCTGGGAGTCGATACCTTCGGCGGCACCACCGGCGATGCGCGGGTCGAGAAGATCTTCACCAACGGCTGGGGAGACCTCGGCCTGTTGGCGTATGTCAGCCGCAACGCCTCCGAAGGCTACCAGCCGTTTCGCAACAGCGACTACAGCGGCCGCGTCAGCGACAAAAAACGCTCGTACGAAGTGACCACCTTAGGCACCAAGGCCATCCAGTCGTTTGGCGATGACTCGCGCCTGGAATTGTTCTACCAATATGCCGATGCCAACCTTGATTTCGCACGGCCGGTGAACAACTACAAGACCACTAACGACCGCGTGCAACAGATCGCCACGGCCACTTTCGAACAGGCGATCAACGAGCGCTTGAGCTACTTCGTCAAGGGCCATATCAACGACTGGGACACGCGTTACACGCGGATCGACAACACCGCGAATGGCGGCCGCAATGTGCGCAATCACAATGACTACTGGGGCTTTACCGATTGGGGCGTGCAGGCCGAAGGCAAGGCCGAATTGCCAGGCGGCCATGTGCTGGTGGTGGGCAGCGACAACCAGTGGTTCAAGGGCCAGGACGATGTACTCGTGATCGACGACAACAAGGCCCAGGCCCATGCGCTGTATACGCAATTGCGGCCGCAGATCGACGCATTGCCCAACTGGCACCCCAGCATCGGCGTGCGCCATGAAGCCATGAGCGGCGGCGACAGCGCCACCGTCGGCATGCTCACCTCGCTCTACGACCTCAACGACCACTGGGCCCTGCGCGGCCAATACGGTACGGCCTACAAACTGCCCAACGCCGAGCAGTTGTTCGTCAACGAGCCAGGCGACGAAATCGGCAACCGCAACCTCAAGCCGGAGAAAAGCCGCAACGCCGAGCTGGGTATCGATTACAAAGGGTTGCTGGCCGAACGTGATTTCAGTGCCAGCGTTACGCTGTTCAAACGCAAGATCACCGACCTGATCACGCTTGACGATGTGCAGTGGGTCAACGGCCAGGGCCAGATCCAGATGCGCGGCTTCGAGGCCGACGCCAAGCTTGCACTCGACGACCAGTGGAGCCTGCAAGCCGACATGACGCGCAACCTCACCGAGTCCCGCACCGGTGTCACTATCAACGACATTCCGAGCTTTTTTGCCCGTTCACGGATCGGTTTCGAATCGGAAAACCGCTTATGGGGCGCAGGTACTGCGATCCGCTATATCCGCGACATCACTAGCTCGAAAAAAGTCGAATACGGCCACTACTCCGTGGTGGACGCCGATGCCTATCGCTACCTCGACAACGCCCACCAGCACCGCCTGAGTCTGCTGGTGGAAAACCTGTTCGACCGCGACTACGTCACCAGCCGCGCCAGCAACGTCGATAACCTCGGCCGCCCGTTCACGTCGCAGGTGCGTTACACGTATCGTTTCTGATGACTGAGATCACCAAAATCGACGGGGTGGACTTCCATCCCGACTGGTCCCGTATGCCGGACCACGCCCGCCATGTATTCCTGTGCACCGGCCCGCGCTGTACGCAGCGCGGCGCCTTGCAACTGTGGAAAACCCTGCGTCGCCGGTTGCTGGAACATGAGCATATCGAAGTGCCCGGTGGCGTGCTGCTGACGCGCACCCATTGCCAGTTCCCGTGCAACCTCGGGCCGGTACTCACGGTGTATCCCGAGCGCTGCTGGTATGGCGTGCGCAACAAGGCCGATGTGCTGCGCCTGGTGGATGTGCACCTGGTGGGTGGCGATGTGGTGCAAGACCTGCTGATCAAGGACCTACCATGAAAAAAACCTGGCTATTGCCAGTCGCGCTGTTCTGCGGCACATCGGCGCTGGCAGACAGTTATCGCAACTGCGCCCAGGATTGGAGCGTGCCCCCGTCACCGCCGTCGCGAATCGTAGCACTCAACCAGCACGCCGCCGATTTGCTGCTGGCGCTGGATGCCGGTCCTACGCTGGTGGGTGTGGCGTACCTGGACGACAACGGCATTGCACACCGGCATGGCGAGTACTTTGACGTGCCGGTCATCGCGGCGAAATACCCGTCCAGTGAAGTGCTGTATGCACAGCATCCGGACTTGGTAGTCGGCGGCTTTGCCAGTGCGTTCGGTAATGGGGTCACATCGCGCACCGGTCTGGCAAGCAACGGGGTGGCGTCGTACCTGTTGGAGTCCGCCTGCGCGGGTCACTCCCTGGATTATTTTGGACATATTCGCCAGGACCTGTTTACCCTCGGCGCCCTGCTGCACAAAACCCAGCGCGCTCAAATGCTGAGCGATGCGTTGGATGCTGACCTGGCACACGCCCACGCGCTGATCGGGGATGCCCGTCCGCTGTCGGTGTTTTACCTGGACAGTGAAGTGGGTGGACTCGATAGCGAAGGTGAACGGGGTTTTGTCACCACCTTGCTGGCAGCTTCCGGTGCACGCAATGTACTGGCCGATATCCCGTTGTCACGGGTGACCGTCAGCAATGAAACCCTGTTGGCTAAGGACCCGGACGTGATCCTGCTGGCCGACGCCCTGTGGTCACCGGCCACCCGCAAGCGGCAGTTGCTGACCACCGACCCGGTGCTTTCGAAGCTGCGCGCCGTGCGCGAGAACCGCCTGATCGACATTCCCTTCACCCACGTGGTGCCCAACACGGGCAGCGGTCAGGTGGCTCTGTCATTGACACAGCGGTTCAAGGCGCTGGCAATTCGTGACCTGCGGTAAAGAGTCCTTTTCGGATTCGGCGGTTTTTCCGAAGGAACGACAGGCGGATACTCGACTCCATTGTTCATACCCCTTCAGGAGTTACTGATGTCTATCCCAACTCACAATATCCCGGCCTTCGGCCTCGGCACCTTCCGCCTGCAAGGCCAGGTGGTGATCGACTCGGTGAGCACCGGCCTGGAACTGGGCTACCGTGTGATCGACACCGCGCAGATCTACGAGAACGAAGCCGACGTCGGCCAGGCAATTGCCGACAGCGGCGTGCCACGTGACCAGTTGTTTATCACCAGCAAGATCTGGATCGCCAACTTCGCCGAAGGCCAGCTGATTCCAAGCCTGCGCGAAAGTCTGAGCAAACTGAGGACCGACTACCTGGACTTGACCCTGATCCACTGGCCCTCGCCGGAAGACCAGGTGCCTGTTGCCGAATTCATGGACCAGTTGCTGGAAGCCAAGCGCCTGGGACTGACCCGCCAGATCGGCATTTCCAACTTCACCGTCGACTTGATGAAACAAGCGATTGCAGCCGTTGGCGCCGAAAACATCGCCACCAACCAGGTCGAACTGCACCCCTACCTGCAAAACCGCAAGGTCGTGGACTTCGCCACCGCCAACGGCATTCAGATCACGTCGTACATGACCCTGGCCTACGGCGAAGTGCTCAAGGACCCTGTGATCCAGCAAATCGCCGAACGCCATCAGGCGACCCCAGCGCAAGTGACGCTGGCCTGGGCCATGCAATTGGGCTACGCAGTCATCCCGTCGTCAACCAAGCGCACCAACCTGGAGAGTAACCTCAAGGCCCTGCAACTGACCTTGAGTACTGCCGACATGGCACAGATTGCCGAGCTGGAACGCGGCCATCGCCTGACCAGCCCCAAGGGTATCGCACCGAAATGGGATTAAACCCCGGCTGCTGGCTGGGATAACTCGCGCAACCACGGCAACACCCGCAGGCCGGCAGTGGCTGCGGGTGGGTCAATGATGTCCATGAAGTGTTCAAGGTTGACGTTGTCAGGCACGCCGGGCAACCGCACCAGCACCGCCGGCGTTACGTCAGCGCGGGTACTCAGGTCCAAGTGATCGTAGACCAGCACATGGTGCGCCTGGAGTTGAGACCCGCAAGCATGAGCCGTCAGGCCCGCATTGATGATCAGCACATCAAAGGGCAGGGCCGGAATGGCGGTGAGCAACTGGGCCTCTTCAACGGTTTCCACCGGTACGATCCTGAAGTATCCCAACCGATTGAGCATTTTCTCGATATACAAACGTTGCAGGTGTTGTTCATCGGCAATCAGGATGGTCAGTGCTTTATTTGGCATGGCGAATCCCTGGGCAGGCAGCGCTCGTCAGTGAGCGAGCCCCATTTTCCAGACATACCCCGAAGACAAAATCAGGTTTATTCCTGTTCCACGTAGGAATTCTCCCAAACCCACCGAATAGCCATCCACTTCAGTCAAGCCTGCTTGATGTGGGTGCTCAAGCTATGATGCAAGCTATCAATGGCGTGGCCAATGGCTTCAACCGAATCCGCCAACGCATCACGGTCCCCCCTTTCACACACGCCCTCCAGCGCTTCACAACAAGCGACCAGCGCCGCCGCCTTGACCATGCGCGCCCCACCTTTGACGCGATGGGCCAGGTCATGCAACTTGCCAAAGTCCGCGTGTTCTTGCAGCGCCGATAGCAGCAAGCGGTCCATCGCGAGGCTACTGAGCAATGGCGTCAGCAACTCATTGAGCCCGGCAGTATCATCGCCTGTCAGAGCGACCAGCGTACTCAAGTCACATACCGGCATGCCCTCTTTCACCCTCGGTGCCGCGGTGCGCGACGCCAACGCCGTGCGCAGATCATCCAGGCCGGTCGGTTTGAAGAGACAACCGTCCATGCCCGCCTGCCGGCAGCGCTCGGTCTCCTCCGGTTGCGCGTTGGCGGTAAACCCCAGTAGCAGACACGGCACCAGGCCACGCTGACGCTCCTGGGCACGGATATCACGTGCCAATGTGTAGCCATCCATGACTGGCATATTGCTGTCGGTGATGACGCCATCAAACTGCCCGGCCTGCCACAGGGCAAAGCCCTCAGCGCCGTCCTCGGCAGTGACGATGTGATGTCCCAGGAAGCTCAGTTGTCGAGTCAACAGCAAGCGATTGGCCGGGTAATCATCGACCACCAGGAGGTTCAATGCAGGTGTCGCAGGCGCAGGTTGAACAGGTAAAGAAACCGTCGTTTCGGTGGTCAGCGCCAGCGCCAACGTCACGTCCACTCGCGTTCCCTTGCCCTGTACACTGGTCAAATGCAATTCGCCGCCCATCATCTCGCACAGGTTGCGGCTGATCACCAACCCGAGGCCGGAGCCACTGCGCGCCGATTGGTCGTTGTTGCTGCCTTGGATAAACGGGTTGAACAAGCGCTGCTGATCTTCGGCACTGATGCCAATCCCCGTATCTTCCACAAACAACCGAAGGTCCAAGTGGTCACCGACCAACGCCGGTGTGCTCTGAGCGCCCATACGCACCTGCCCGGCGGCGGTAAATTTGATGGCATTGCCCAGCAGGTTGGACACCACTTGCTTGAAACGCAAAGGGTCGATCAGCACCGTTCGATCGATCAGCGGATCAAGCTCGACTTGCAGCTGCAGCCCCTTATCCCGAGCCAACCCCTCGAAAACGCGCGCCACGGAGGCCAACAACTCATGGAGATTGGCCTGCTCCAGGCTCAAGGACAGGTGGCCGGTTTCAATCCGTGCAATGTCGAGGATATCGCCGATCAACTCCAGCATGCTCCGGGACGCCATCGACGCCACCTCTAGCGCGTCCTGATCGACACGGCCCTGCTCGGCGTTTCTCTGGGCCAGCTCGATCATACCGATCACCGCATTCATCGGTGTGCGAATCTCATGGCTCATGGTCGCCAGGAAGGTTGTCTTGGCACGGTTGGCGGCGTCGGCTTCCTCCTTGGCTTCCTGCAACTGGCCAAGCAGGCGCTGGCGCTCGCTGACATCCACCCAGCCGGCGATCATGCCCACGACGCTGCCATTACTGTCACGGTACGGCAGCATCCACTGGTAAATGGTCAACACACCACCACCTGGCACCTTGAGTACGCGATCCTGGATCTGCGGCTCGCCCCGCTCCATCAGGTCCAGGTAATCGGCATGGAACGACTGGGCCTGCGGCGGGTTGCCCGTGTCGGTTTGCACCACAGTCTTGCCGATCACGTCCTCCAACCTGAAGCCAAACACATCAAGGTAAGCATTGTTACAGGCCATTAACCGGCCCTGGCGATCGCGCACGTAAATCGGATGGGGTGTGCCGTCGATCAGCACGCTCATGAATCGCATCTGGTCGCTCAAGGCTCGCTCTGCCTGGGCGCGCTTGCGTATCAGGTTACGCAGGTAGAGCCCCCAACCCAGCGTCACCAGCAGCAGCAACGCGGCCAGACCAAACCCCTGGATGATCACATTGCGGTGGCTGCTCCAGTAGCTGTCTTCGATGATGATCTCGCTGCGCCAACGGTTGGTCAGTTCGTCCATTTCTTCAGGCGTGATACTCAACAACGCCTTCTCGAGGATCGAATACAGCTCCAGTTGGCTGCGGTTGACACCGAAGGCAATGCGCGCCGGTTCCGTGCCGATCGTGGTGGTGATACGCAGACGGTCTCGATAATTGCGCGCAATCATGTAGCGTGCGCTGATCAACGAAACAATAGTCGCATCGACACTCCCCTTGGCGACCAGGTCCATGGCGGCCTCGGGGTTCTCGACGTCGACAAACTTGATACCTGGATAGTCCCGGGCTATCTGTGCACCGAGGCTGTTGCCGCCAATGAACGCCAGCCGTTTTCCGGGCATGTCTTCCAGGGTGAGCAGCCGTTCATCACTGGCACGCGCCACCAGCACATAGGGGTTGGACAGGTAAGGTCGGGTGAAGCGGACTTTTTCGGCACGCTCGACGCTAGGCGTAATGACCGCAAGCATGTCCACTTGCCCGTTGCTGACCTCGTCAATTTGCCGAGGTAAAGAATTGCTGTGGACCATCTCGAACTTCAAACCCGTGCGCAAGCTGATCCGCGACAACACCTCATCGCTCAGCCCTGCGAATTGCCCCTGCTCATTCAGGAATGACAGCGGCATGAACTTGTCGAGCACCGCGACCTTTACCCGAGGATGCTTCTCCAGCCAACGCTGCTCACTGTCGCTCAGGCGCAAACGGTCGGCCTCCAGGAAGCCGCTGTCTCCGGCACTCCAGCGGCGCAGGATGCTCATTTGCTGGTTGGCCGGGATCACGGCCAGCGCTGCGTTGATGATATTCAGCAGGCGGATGTTATCCCCGGAGAAAGCGAACCCGAACGGGTTGACCTCCAGCCCGGAAAAGTCGGCCACGCGCACATTATTGAGGTGATTCTTTTGGATCAGATAACGGGTACTGATGACGTCGCCCAGGTACACATCCGCCTGGCCAAAAGCGACGGCGCCGATGGCTTGGTGGGTCGAACCGTACAACAGCAGTTGTGCCGCTGGGTAATAGGCTTGCACCGCGTCAGGCTGCATGTAGTGGTAGAGCATCGCCACGCGTTTGCCGGCCAGGTCGGCGCTCAGCAAATGACTGTCACCCGCGCGGGTTACCAGCACAGGTTGATCATTGGCGTAGGAACGAGACAGTATCAGGTCCTTGTCGGCGGCTTCGTAGCCATTGGCCGACCCTACTAAATCCACTTCTCCCAGCTTGAGTGCCTCGATCACCTCATCGCGGGTGTCATAGCGTCGAACTTCAATGGGCACGCTTAAGATAAGGCTGATCAACCACGCGTAGTCAGCGGTGATACCTTCAAAATCATTGTTGTTGCTAAGGTCGAAAGGCGCGTAGTCCGGCGCCGACACCCCCATCACCAACGTGCGCCGCTGGCGCAACCAGCGCCAGTCGCTTTCATCAAGCGCCACGCCTGGGTTCTCAAGTGTGGCGTGACCGAGGAGCCGTAGGGAGTGCGGCTCATCCAGGGCCATCGCTGCATGGGAAAACAACCCGATCAACAGGATGGCCGTGAATCTCAACAGCCGGGAGGTGGCCATTTCAGATCAGACGATTGCGCTGGGCGAACTTGGACAGGTGCACTACCGAAGACATACGCAGCTTCTCCTTGAGTCGCGTCTTGTAGGTGCTGATGGTTTTGTGGCTCAGCAGCATATCCTCGGCGATTTCCTTATTGCTCAGGCCCAGAGCCAGCTTTTGCAGCACCGTCAATTCGCGGTCCGACAGCGCTTCGACCAGTTCTTGCTCGGTAGTCTGCAAATCGTCACGGCGCACTGAACTGGTGGCCACGCTCGGGAAGCAGCTGTAGCCGGAGCGGATCGCCCTGATCGCCTTTTGCAACTCGTCCAGTTCACCCGTCTTGGCCACGAAGCCCATGGCCCCGGCGCGCATGCAGCGGGTGGAAAAGAACACCGCCAGGTAGGAGGTCAGCACAAGGATCTTGCAAGGCAGCTCCAGCGACTTGATCCGGCTGATCACCTCCAGCCCGCCGAGCTTGGGCATGGCCAAGTCGAGGATGATCAGGTCCGGGCGCTGCTCACGCGCGCACTGCATGGCGTCGGCGCCGTTGCCCGCTTCATAGATTTCAACAAAGCCTTCTTGCTTCAACAGGTACTTCACGGTGGCACGGATAAAAGGGTGATCATCCACAATTAAAGCTTTGCTCATAAGACTCCCCCGAGGGATCAGTACGCTTACATATCACACGGGACCCATCTACCTGTGAAAAGTAACAGTTCCGACAAACGGTACTGATTACTCTGCATGACACTTCAGGTAGGACAGACCCCTCCTTTTGATAAAACACTGTCAATACGGTCAGATGCGCCTTGGTTTCTAAGGCGCAAGGGCGCAACGTTAACAACGGTGTGGCTTATCAGATGAAGGGATAGTCTCGATTGCTTGTAGGACTTTTCCTCGCAAAAGCATAGTCAGCTTTGCGCGGGACAATCCCAGACAGCCGGGGATTACTCGGTAGTACTTGGGCTCCAGAACGCTTGCACCACCAGGGTCGACATCGAAATTCGCGCCACCAGCGCGTCCAGTTCGTCACCGTCCACCGACGTCACGGCCAAGGTGGCTTCGATCTCCACTTCTTCCGTGCCAAAGGGACGCACGTCCACATCGCTGGCCGGGTAGTTGCAACGTGCCAGCTCCGCTTCCAGCAAAGCCAGTACGGCTTTCTGCTGGGTACGCCGGGCGATCACATACAAGATGTTGGTGACCTCTGCCGACACCACGTCCAACGGCTGACGGTTGATGTTGTTGACAATCGGTCGCAGCAAGGTGTTGGCCGCAAGCACAAACAGCGTGCCAAGCAGCGCTTCGAGCACCAGGTCGGCCCCCGCGCAGGCGCCCACCGCCGCCGATGCCCAGAGGGTAGCCGCCGTATTGAGCCCACGCACGTTGCCCTCTTCACGCATGATCACACCGGCACCGAGAAAGCCGATGCCCGAGACTACATAGGCCACCACCCGCACCGCGCCTTCCGCGCCGCCGAGTCGGCTAGCCATGTCGACGAAAATCGCCGCGCCCACTGCCACCAGCACGTTGGTGCGCAGGCCCGCCGTGCGCTGGCGGTATTGACGTTCGAAACCGATCAAGCCGCCGAGGACAAAGGCCGCAGTGAGGCTGACCAGAGTGTCGACCAGGGATTCAAGGTTGATGTTGTTGATTGCTTGCATAGGAAATCTTCCCTGTTCATTGCCAGCCAAACTTACGGATGTAGTAGCCCTTCACCGCCTGGGTCAGCGCCATGTACGCCAGCAGAATCACCGGCAGGAACACGAAGTACAGCGACGGCAGCGCCTGCAACTTGAAGTAATGCGCCAGCGGCCCCATCGGCAGGAAAATCCCCACGGCCATGATCACGCCGGTCATCACCATCAACGGCATCGCCGCACGGCTTTGCAGGAACGGGATTTTCGGGGTGCGGATCATGTGCACGATCAGCGTCTGGGTCAGCAACCCCACCACGAACCAGCCGGACTGGAACAGGGTCTGGTGGTCGGGGGTATTGGCGTCAAAGACGTACCACATGAGTGCGAACGTGGTGATGTCAAAGATCGAACTGATCGGCCCGAAAAACAGCATGAAACGGCCGACATCTCCTGGCTGCCAGCGCTGGGGTTTACTCAGCATCTCGTCGTCGACGTGATCGAACGGGATCGCAATCTGCGAAATGTCATACAGCAGGTTTTGCACCAACAGATGCATTGGCAGCATCGGCAGGAACGGAATGAACGCGCTGGCCACCAGCACCGAGAACACGTTGCCGAAGTTGGAGCTGGCAGTCATCTTGATGTACTTGAGCATGTTGGCGAAGGTGCGCCGGCCTTCCAGCACACCCTCCTCCAGGATCATCAGGCTCTTTTCCAGCAGGATGATGTCGGCAGCTTCCTTGGCGATATCCACAGCGCTGTCTACCGAAATGCCGATATCGGCGGTCCGTAGCGCCGGCGCATCGTTGATGCCGTCGCCCATGAAGCCGACCACATGCCCATTGGCCTTGAGCAAGCGCACGATGCGTTCCTTGTGGCTTGGCGTCAGCTTGGCGAACACATTGGTGGTTTCCACGGCCTTGGCCAGTTCGGCGTCGGTCATGTCCTCAATGTCGTTGCCCATCAGCAGACCCTGTTGCTCCAGGCCCACTTCGCGGCAGATCTTGGCGGTGACCAGTTCGTTGTCGCCGGTCAGCACTTTCACTGCCACGCCATGGGCCTTGAGGGCTTTGAGCGCAGGCGCGGTGCTTTCCTTGGGTGGGTCGAGGAACGCGACGTAACCGATCAGCGTGAGGTTATTCTCATCCGCCAGGCTGTAGGTGTCACGCCCCGGCGCCATCGGTTGCGCGGCCACGGCGACCACGCGCAGGCCTTCTTCATTGAACGCGGCGGTGACCTGACGGATACGTGCCAACAGGTCATCGGTCAGTGCTTCATTGACGTCGCCATGGCGCACGTTGTTGCACACCGACAGAATCTCCTCCACAGCACCCTTGCAGATCAACAGGTGCGGCTGGCCCTGCTCGGCGACCACCACGGACATGCGGCGGCGGTTGAAGTCGAACGGGATCTCATCGACCTTCTGGAACGCCGTGCCGACTTTCAGCTCGCGATGTACCTCCACATGCTCCAGCACCGCCACGTCCAGCAGGTTTTTCAGGCCGGTCTGGTAGTAGCTGTTGAGGTAGGCCATTTCCAGCACGTCATCGGATTCTTCACCCCACACGTCCACATGACGCGCCAGGAAAATCTTGTCCTGCGTCAGGGTGCCGGTCTTGTCGGTGCACAGCACGTCCATGGCGCCGAAGTTCTGGATCGCATCCAGGCGCTTGACGATGACTTTTTTACGCGACAGAAACACCGCGCCCTTGGCCAGGGTGGACGTGACAATCATCGGCAACATTTCCGGGGTCAGGCCCACGGCAATCGATAGCGCGAACAGCAGTGCCTCGGTCCAGTCGCCCTTGGTGAAACCGTTGATGAACAGCACCAGCGGCGCCATCACGAACATGAAGCGGATCAGCAGCCAGCTGACCTTGTTCACGCCATGCTGGAACGAGGTGGTGGCGCGATCAGTCGCGGTCACGCGCTGGGCCAAGGCGCCGAAATAGGTGCTGTTGCCGGTGGTCAGGATCACCGCCGTCGCCGCGCCGGACACCACGTTGGTGCCCATGAACAGGATGTTCTCCAGGTCCAGCGGGTTGCGGGTCTTGGCGTCCTGCTGCTGGGCGAACTTCTCCACCGGCATCGATTCACCGGTCATTGCCGCCTGGCTGACAAACAGGTCCTTGGCGCTGAGTACGCGGCAATCGGCGGGGATCATGTCCCCAGCGGACAGTACGATCAGGTCGCCCGGCACCAGTTGTTTGATTGGCAGTTCGATGCGCTTGGCTTCATCGCGGCGCAGCACCGTAGCGGTGTTGCTCACCATGGCTTTCAGCGCATCGGCCGCCTTGTTGGACTTGGCCTCCTGCCAGAAACGCAGCAGCGTCGACAGCACCACCATGGAGAAAATCACCGTGGCGGCCTTCATGTCTTCGGTCAGCCAGGAGATCACCGCCAGCAACGTCAGCAGCAGGTTGAACGGGTTTTTGTAGCAGTGCCACAGGTGCACCCACCATGGCAGCGGTTGCTCATGCTCGACTTCGTTGAGGCCGTATTGCACGCGCAGGGCATCGGCTTCCTGAGTCGTCAAACCCTCGGAATGGCTGCCCAGGGTGCCGAGCAATTGCACCGCACTGCTGTTGGCCGAGACCACCAGGGTTTGCGCCAGGGTCGGCGGGACTTCGCGGCTGACGCTGGCGTCGGTCACGGTGTCGAGCATCGCCAGGCGGCGGAAATGCCGGGCGATGTGCCGGGTCCGCAGGAAGCCGGCAAAGAACTCTTTCAACAGAGTCAGGTTCATGGTGTTACTCCTGCGCGAGGAAAAAACCGTCGTGCAGGTACCGCCGTCTGCACCGCGCCCGTTTTATAGGCACAGCCAGCTTGGCCCGCCTGTCGTAAAAGACAGGCGCGTCCGTAGCATCCCGAGGTAAGGCGGGTGCTGGTCAGCGTCGATGAGAGGGATTCGGGCAGGTGCCAGGACTGGCGCTGCCGGGATGCCGCTTCTCGCTTTTAGTGGCGAGACAACGGCATCGGAAAAATGCGCGTTACCTTGCCAAGCCTGTGCCGGTTACCGAAACCGGCCGACTACTGTCACTCGAACAAGTACCCACTGAGGGTCTCCGCTATTGATGAAAACGCGCGAAGCTTACGCCCCGATGATGAGAGAGTAAACCGTAGGAAAGTTTCCGTATGGGGAATAAGAAGATTCTTCAGGATGGGTTCAGGAAGTTGCATCCACTTGATCCCGCGGCACCAACGCCAGGTAATCACCCACCTGCCCACCTGTCAGGGCCTTGACCTGAATCGATACGCTGTTCACCTGACGCCCCATCGTGATCCCTTCGCGGGTGCGTACCTGCACATAGCCAAGCTTAGGCCAGAAACGTTCGGCCTTGGCATTGCCAATGACGACCGTCAAACGCAGCCATTGAGCGCCGTTGCCCGCGGCCCAAACCTCAAGATCCGCGTGCAACTGCCGCGCCAGCCCGGTGCCATGCAAGCGAGCATCCACCAGCAAAAGCCCGATATGCCAAACACCAACAGCCAGCAAGTCCGCCGCAATGTTCACCACCGCCACCAGCTGGTTTTCCTGATTGCGGTAACCCAGCCAATACAGGCGGCGGCATGCCCACCCTGCGGGTAACTGTCCCTGCAATTCCTCATACGCCTCAGTCGCAGTGGCCGGCTCGCCGTTGACCGCCATGAAGTAATCCGGCGCCCGCTCGAAAAACCGCTGCAACTCGACCTCATCGCGATCACCCAGCTCAACGACCTGAATGCCCACGACGGAACACGCCGGCAACCCGTGTGAATCAACGTCCATGTCCATCGTCCTCAATCGTCCCGCGTCAGCACTTCCAGCAACTCAATCTCAAAACGCAGGTTGCTGTTGGGCTTGATATGCGCGCCCATCGACCGCTCGCCATAGGCCAGATGCGCCGGCACAAACAGGGTGCGCACACCGCCCACCTGCATGCCCATCAACCCCTGGTCCCAGCCCTTGATCACACGCCCGGTGCCGATCACACACTGGAACGGCTTGCCGCGCTCCCAGGACGAATCGAACACCGTGCCGTCTTCCAGGGTGCCGGTGTATTGGGTGGTGATCAACGCGCCCTTGACCACGGCTTTGCCGGTGCCGGGGCGGATGTCAGTGATTTGGAGTTCTTCGGGGCTCATAGGGCGCTCGTTGACGGTACAAAGGGTGGGGTTTTCCCAGAATTGGGTAGGTTTGGCAAGTGTAGGAAGAGTCGCTGCGATGACATTTCCCTTTAACTCGCAGGACGTCTCCGAGAGAATCCCAACCGCTTGCGCCGCTCAAATCACGTGGCTAGTCTTCGTCGGTCACTGCCCATTCAGTGACCGGTTTTAGTAGCCCACGATGTGATTAGGCGCCAAGCGCCCCCTTATGCAAGGCGCCTTTTTTCGGCCCTGCGTTATGGTGGCCGTGCGCAGGGCACCTTCGCGTGCGCCGGGTCCTAATCACCGGTCTACTAACCTGCGTACGGCCGCCACCCCGCCGCCGCCCCGTTTAGTAGCGAAGGTAACGGCTCTCTAACGTTGATTAGGAGTTGAACCCATGGACAAACCTGTCCCCGCGCCACCCGCTTCAGAACTGCAATTCTTCACCACCACCCCAGACCTCAGCTTCGAAGACGCCCTGGCCCACGCCAGCAGCGTGTTGCGTTGTGCCGCCGTTGCGGCGCAAACGGCCGGGGATCAACTGGAAGGGACTTCACGCACGTTGGTGCTGTCGGTCATGCACCTGGTGGACATGGCCAGTGTGAGGGTGGATCGGTCGCTGGAGTGTATGCAGCCGAGCTAACACAATGTCGCTCAGAGTGAGGGAGCATGTTCCCCACTTTAATCGCTTGCACTGCCCCTACGAAAAAATACGAATTTACTGTGCCAAAATCCAACGCTAGCCTATTTCTGGCTAGCAACACTCATGGCCATCCTGTTCCGAGTCCATTAACTCTGAACTGGGAATATCAGAATGACCATCGGTTCCAACTTCAATTACCCCGCAGACACAGCCCAACACCCCCATCGAAAAAAGCGATCCAACAAGAGCAAATGGGCAGCCAGGTTCCCCAATCCACCTGATTTGTGTTTCGACTACCGCGCGCTCGTGGAGCAGGTCAATGGAATTGCCCAGGCTACTGAGCCCCATCATAAAATATGCATTATTGGCGCTGGCATTACAGGCTTAACAACGGCACGTGAACTTCACCGGTGCGGCTTCACAGATATTACGTTAATTGAAAAGTCAAAGCGTATTGGCGGCAGGCACCTCACCGCTCTTGGGAATAACAATACCCACACCGTTGGCAGACCGCCTTTCGAGATGGGCGCAATGAGAATGCCGTTCTTCAACACATCAGACGAACCGCCTAAAGATGGGCGTTCACTCATGGCCTATTACGCCAACGAATTCGAATTGCGCCACACAGACTTCCCCAATCCAGGCAGCCCTGCGGTGCGATCCACAGGTATATTTCTACGAGAAGGGAGCGTCGATGACAGCGCAGAACCCACCATGCTTATCTGGAAAAACACGGATGGAAAAACACCGCCTCCAGGTCAAACACTGGGCAATGTTTTCGCAAAATGGAAAGCCTTCGCCGAGCGCATGACGTTGATCGTCTCCGAACATTACGGTACTGAAGGCTGGGAGAACATATGGAATTTAATAGTCAAAAAATACGAAAGTGTTTCCTTCCGCGACTTGGTCAAAATGCCAAGCATCGATAGCTGGCAATCAAGTGCCCCTGGAAACTTCGGTGGCATGGGCATGACTGCACAGGAATCCGCGGTTTTCTACTCCATCGGCATTGGTGATGGCAGTTGGGGAGCATTCTATGACGTATGTTCACTTTACCCCCTGCGCACGGCGATATTTGGATTCAGCAGTCATCTGCAATTAATCCACGGGCGTGTGAACGCGGACGGCACACCGATGGCGTCGCCTTACTTAGACCATCCCGAGCTCTTGGATTCGAGAGGTCTAGCTTTCAAAAAACCCAACTACATCGGACTTGGATCCCTGGCCGAATCCATACTCTTCATCAAACCCGAAGAAGCACATGAGTCTTTATACGAGCATCTCATAAAAAGTCATTCCGGGCTCATGACCAATTGTGCAGTAACAAAGATCAAGAAACTGAAAAGCGGGAAAACACGCGTCTATTTCGATTGGAACGTTACACAAAAAGAAAACGTAAAAAAAGAATTCATCGATTATGACTCTGTAGTAATAACACTACCTTCATGGCTGATCGAAACGCAAATATCAATTGAAAACTTCAACCCGGAAATGCTCCCCTTTGAAATCATAGAAGCCTACAAAACAGCTCACTGGGAAACCAGCTGTAAAGTGTACGCACCACTCAAAAAAACGTTTCTCTCTCACAATAAAAAAATCCCTCAAGCCATCGTGACGGATAGCTTGGTTCATGATGTATATACCTACCGCTACAACCCTAACAACACCTACGACTGCATTCTTCTCAGCTACACATGGGAAGACGACGCCACAAAGCTATCGGTATTCACCGATGAAGAACTCGTTGATAGATGCATCGAAGACCTCGACAGAATCCTTTTGAAATCTACCAATATCAAAGAAAAAATATCACCCTACATCGGACGTAATCACGCGGTGGTTCAACGATGGATGAATGATAAAAACTCGCTTGGCTGCGCAAAGCTTTATCGTGCAGGTACTTATTACGACGCCATGAAACTACTGAAATACAATCGAGACTTTTCTCACAAGTCAGGCTTGTACCTCTGTGGTGAATCCTTCTCTGTAGATGCGGGCTGGACGGAGCCCTGCTTCAGGGGAGCAATCGATACCGTGATAAACATTTGTAATAGAACGCAAGCCGCTTTCAACGGAGGTTTTACTATGGACGACTACCCAACCTATAAAGCCGAACCGTAAAAGAAAGAGACTACAACGTAACGGGAATCACCTGACTTTTAATTAAACGCTTGCTCGCCTCTTATAAACGCCCAACCGAATCACGGTTGTATAACAATAAGAGGTCACCGCCATGAGCGAACCAGCAAGCCCCGCACGCGTAGCAGTCATCCAACTGGACCCTCAGGTTGGCATGAACAACCGAGCCAACAATCTGCGTCAAAGTCTTGCACTGGCGACCGAAGCCGCAAACGGTGGAGCGAACCTGATCGTACTGCCCGAGCTTACCAATTGCGGGTATTTCTTCAGCAGTCGCCAGGACGCCTTTGATCATGCCGAACTGGTTCCAGGCGGCGAAAGTGTGCAGGCGTGGATAGATTTTGCCTGTAAGCACCAGGTGTACCTGGTGGCAGGCCTGTGTGAAATAGACGGTATGCAGTTGTTCAATACGGCTGTGTTGCTAGGCCCCGATGGGTTTATCGGCAAATACCGCAAGGCGCATCTATGGAACCTGGAAAAGCTCTGGTTCACGCCTGGCGATACCGGATTTCCAGTATTTGAAACCCCGATAGGCCGTATTGGCCTGCTGATTTGTTGGGATATCTGGTTCCCGGAGGTGCCACGTATTCTCAGCCAGCAGGGCGCCGATATTATTTGCAGCCTGAACAACTGGGTGTGGACGCCCCCTCCCCTGTTCGATGACGCCGGCAAATGCATGGCGTCGTACCTGACGATGACCGCCGCCCACGTCAATAACGTGTTTATCGCTGCCGCCAGCCGCATTGGCGAAGAGCGGGAAGCACGTTACCTCGGATGCTCGTTGATTACCGGAACCAACGGCTGGCCGATTGGCGCGGTAGCTTCAGCCAATCGTCAGGAAATCCTGTTCGCCGACATTGATATCACCAGCGCCCGCAGTGCTCCGATCTGGAACAGCCTCAATGACCTGCAGCGTGATCGACGCAATGATCTCTACGATCAAATGCTCGGCTACTCCCAACACCCTGCCCTTCCACGCTGATCAGAGGGTGTGCTATGAAAACACTCATTACCGAAACAAGGTCCAACCGGTCCAGGGCAGATCTCACCGTCGTGATACTGGGGTTAGCGAGTGTGCTACTGGTGCTGTGGGTGGCGCTCAGCAACCAATGGTCCTGGCCAGGCTACGCCGAGATGGTCGCAAGCCTGCCCCACCCTGTTGCCTGGCTACGTTGGATAGTCGGGGATATCAGTGAAGTAGCCTTCTACAAGCACGAACTGGCATCGCTCGGTTTGTTGGGCGGCGCCTACCTGGCATGGTGGGCGAGCAAGCACGGTAAAGCCTGGCAGGGATTTTCTATTTCCTACGGAACAGGGTTATGGCCTTGGTTGGTAACCAGTTCACTGATGGGGTTAATGCTGAGTAATCTACTGTGGGGCTGGAGCGTCACCGCACAGACGTGGCAACCAACGTTTGCGGCATTCGTCTCGTTACCAGCAGCCATGGTACTGATGTTCGGCGGCGGCTGGAAAGTTGCCGTAAACGGTGCAGTGTTGGGCGCATTGCTGGTAACCCCCATTTGCCTGCTGATCGTGAACTTCGTGTGCGTTCCACTGGGTCTTCCAGTAGTGATCGGCAATGTGGTGGGCATGGCGATCGGCAGTGTCATTGCATTTGTAGCGTGTCGTCGAGTGCCGTCGCTGGTGAGTTCTGATTACATAGCCCCCGCCAAGCCGGCACCCGCGAAGCCGCCCACTTACGGTATCGTCTGGGGCCTGCGTCGGGTGTTGGCAGATTTCTCCGAAGCGCCATTTTTCGGAAACGAACTCGCGAGTCTCGGGTTGCTGGCAGGTGTGTTGGTGGCCTATGCACTGAACCCGATCAGCCCGGCGTACGGATCAGGCCTGGTATTGCACCTGCTCGCGGCCCAGGCGCTAACATCGGCTCTGGGCGTCGTGATCTGGCGAAAACAGTGGATGAAACGAGGATGGTTTCCGACCTACGTTCCACTGGTCTCTGCAGTGCCAGCAGCTGTATTAACTCATGGTGGTAGTTGGACAGTCATCGGTTCAAGTGCTCTGCTCGGGGCTCTAATCGCGCCGCCGCTGGCTTGTGCGATTGCGGGTCGTTTGCCCGCACATTTTCACCCGTATATTGGCAATGTCACCTCAATGGCGTTGAGTACGTTGATGATAGTGCCTTTGGTGGGTTGGTTGATCGAGATGTAGCCCTTGCCCCACGCTGTATTCTTCATGCAGCGTGGGAACAGCTTTTCCCCCTTACAGCCAATGCCAAAATCGACTCCAAACCCCCCGCCCCAAATCATCCTTGCACCGCGCATACTGCGCCGCATACAGCTGTGAACGCGCCTGCACCTTGCTCGCCACCGGCGGCAGCCAGGCCTTGGCGGTGTAGGTGCGTTGGCGGTAGCCACCCCAGCCTTCGTGGTAGTTCAGGTACTGGCCATACGCGTCGTATTTGTAGACCCCGTTGACGGTGTAGGTCTTGTCCATGTACCAGCCGACAAAGTCGATGGCGTCGTCGAAGTCCTGGCGACTGGCGCCGCTGCGGCCGGTGCTCTTGCGGTAGTCGTTCCACACTTCGTCCTTGGCCTGGGCGAAGCCGGCGGCGGTGGAAACGCGGCCCCAGGGGATGATCCACAGCAGGTATTTGCGGGGGGCCAGGGCGTCCTGGCGGAAGCCGGACTCCTGGTACATGATGGCGAACGGCACCTGAATCGGCACGCCCCAGCGTTTTTGCGTGACTTTGGCGGCGTCGTACCAGTCGTCCTTTTCGCGGAAGATACCGCAGAGGTCATTGGGCGTGCGTGGCGGCGAGGTGCCGCACGCCGCCAACAGGGAGGTGAGTAGTAACAGTCCGACGGCTTTGCCTGCGCTCAAGGGGCACCTTTGCGAGATACGCGTAAAAAGACCGGCATTTTACGCGTTCATTGAGGTGAGTGCCGATGTGTCATCCAGTTGTTTTGATAACGGCGGTGACTTCCAATTCCAACATTCCGCCGCTGGGCAACCCCGCCACGCCGACCGCCGAACGTGCATGCCGGCCCTGCTCGCCAAACACATCAATCAACACCTGGGAAGCGCCGTCGACCACGTTGGAAAAGCGCTGGAAACCCTCGCCGCCAAACACAAACCCTCGCACAAACAAAATGCGCTCGACGTTCTCCAACCCTACCGCCTGATCCAGCACGCTCAAGGCACGCAACGCGCAGGTTTGACCGGCCTGTGTCACCCGCGCTGGCGAGGTCTGGTCCGTCACCGGTCCGCTGATCACGCCATCGCCCAGCCGGCACACTTGTCCACTTACATAGGCCACACCCGCATAAATCGTCACCGGCACGTAGTCACCCTTGGGGCCTGGCGCCTCGGGCAGTTGCAAGCCCAAGGCGGCGATACGCTCGCGAATACTCATGCGGGCTCCTCGACAAACGCCACATGCCCACCCAACCAGCAACCCTGTAGCTGCCCTGCCCCATCGTGACGAAAGCGCAGGGAAATCTGCGAAGGCCGGCCCATTGCGCGGCCCTGGCGGATGTACACCGGACGATCGTCAGCGGTCACCAAGCCATTTTCCAGCAGGCCAAAAGACAAGGCCGCGGCGGCGATGCCAGTGGCGGCGTCTTCCGGGTAACCAGAGGATTTGGGGAATTGCCGGGCATCAAACTGGCGACCTTCAAGGTCCGACGGCGCGTAGGGATACAACCCCGTGGAACCAATGCGCTCGCACAGTTGCTCCATGCGGCGGAAGTCCGGCTTGAGGCTGTCCAGCACGGCCACGCTCTTCAGCGCGACCAGGGTCTTGACCCGGCTGGTGCGGGCGTTCTGGATCGGCAACGGCGCCAGTTCATTGGACGTGATGCCCAACACCGACAGAATTTCGGCCTCCACCTGCGGGTCGCTCAAGGTTTCAACCTGCCCCTTGGGTTGGCTGATTTCGACTTGAATCTGCGGCGTGCCGGCATTGGTAATCCGTGCATCAACCCGCCCGCTCAACGTCCACAGCGCCAGGCGCTCCTTGTGCAGCATGCCCAATTGATCCAGCAGCCAAATGGCGCCGACGGTGGCATGGCCGCACATTTCCATCTCATGGTTGGGCACCCAGAAACGCAGGGCAAAATCGAAATCGCTGCCGGCCGGTGCGGCAAACACAAAGCCGCATTCATGCCCGTAGTCGCGGGCGACTTGCTGCATATCGGAATCACTCATGCCGTCGGCCAGCGCCACGGTGGGCGCCGGGTTGCCGCCACGCGCGGTGGCGGGAAAGACATTGACCAGATGAACCTCGGGCGTCATTTCGCCTCTCCCTTGAGGGTGGAAACAGTCGGCGCCACGGCGTCGACGATGGTGTTGGTGTAGACCTGCTGCGGGTCGAGTGTCACCGGGTCATTCTCGACGGCGTTCATGAAACTGATGTTCTTCTCGACGCCGTCTTTTTCGATACGCGGCGTGGCCGGATAGGAAGGCAACGAAGCCGTCCAGGCGGCGTCGAAGATCGCCGCATCGGTGTGGGCGAAGTACGGGCGCACCGACTCGCGGGCCTTGTCCGGTTCGCTGGCGATCAGATGTTCGGCTTTCCAGATAGCGCGCACCAGTTTCTCGGCGGTGGCCTTGTTGCTGCTCAACCAGTCCTCGCGGGCGATCATCGCGGTGAACAGGAAGCCGTCCAAGGGTTTGTATTCGCCCTTGGCCAGGTCCATCAGCACAAACCCGCCCTGCTGTGCCGCCGTGGTGACGGTGGGCGGCGACAGCGAGAAACCGTTGATGCTGCCCTGGGAAAACGCCGCCAGCATGTTCGGCGCTCCGCCGATGGGCATGATGGTGAAGTCCTTGTCCGGGTTCAGGCCGGCGTCCTTGGCCAGGTAGCGCACCAACATGTCGGTGGTGCTGCCGGGGCCAGTCACGCCGATCTTCAAGCCCTTGAGGGCCTCGGCACGCGCCGAGATGGGCGACGCGGCCGACACACCGGCTTTGCGCGCCGACTCGCCATCGATCACCACGGTGCTGCCGAACTGGGTCTGCACGGCGGCAAACGCCTGCACGTTCTGGCCTTTGGACCGCGCGCGCACTGCGACCGCAGGCAAACCGACATAGGCGTCGGCATCGCGACCGAGCACGGCCGTCAACGCTGCCGAGCCACCTTTTTGAAACACGATCACTTCCACATTAAGGCCTTCTTCGGCGAAGAAGCCCTGCTTCTGCGCGACATAGATCGGCACATACAGAAAGCCTTCGCTGGGGAACGCCAGGGTGACCTTGGTGAGGTCCTGGGCCTGGGCGGCAGGCAGGAAGGCAGCGCACAACAGACCGACAATCACAAGACGCTTAAGCATGATCAAGCTCCAAACCAGAGGGGGTTAAACCGCGACTTCACGTTCCGCTTCATTGGCTTTCCACGGCATCAGCTTGCTTTCGGCCACCTTCACCGCCGTGTTCAGGATCAGCGCCAAAGCAATGATCCCCACCAGCGCGGCAAACACGCCGGCGGTGTCGAACTGCGAGGCTGCATCCGATAGCAGGTAACCCAGGCCACGGTTGGCCGCGATGATCTCGCCCACCAGCGCGCCGATCAGCGCATAAGGCACCGACAACCGCAGGCCGGTGAACACCCAGGTGAAGGCCGAGGGGATCACCACCATGGTCAACAGGTCACGTTCCTTGGCGCCCATCAAGCGCAGGATGGTCAGTTGCTCGCGGGACACGTTGCGCACGCCGCTGTAGGTGTTGAGGAACACCAGGAAGAACACCACCGCGGCGGTGAGGATGACTTTCATCGGCAAGCCGATACCGAACCAGAGGATGAACAGCGGCGCCAGCGCCACTTTCGGCAGGCTGTAGAACGCGGTCAAAAACGGATCGAGGATGTCGGCCAGCAACTTGGCGCGACCCAGTACAAGGCCTGCAACCAAGCCCGCGAGGGAGCCGAAGAAAAAGCCCAGCACCGCCTCCAGGGTGGTGATGCCGGCATGGTAGAAAAACACGCCATTGAGCAGGATTTTCCACAGGCTCTGGGCCACGGCCGAAGGGCGGCTGATGAAGAACTCCACGCCAAACCAGCGCGACACGCCTTCCCACAACAGCATCAGGAACACCAGGAACAGCAAGCGATAGACCTGGATCATACGACCTCCAGCGAGTGAGCCAATGAAGCGGGATCGGCCGCGCCGGCGACGTCGGGCGCCAGGCGTTTCCAGAGTTCGGCGCAGAGTTCCACGTAGCGTGCGTCGGAGCGCAGTTGCACCAGGTTGCGTTCGCCGGTCAAGGGGATATCGAGCACATGGTCGATGGTGCCGGGGCGACCGGCGAATACCACGCAACGGTCGGCCAGGGCGATGGCCTCGTCGACGTCATGGGTGACGAACAGCACGGTTTTGTTGAGCTTGCGGCACAGGCGCAGCAGTTCGGTCTGCAGGGTCAGGCGCATTTGCGCATCGAGGGCGCCGAAGGGCTCGTCCATCAGCAGGGTTTCCGGGTCGCTGGCCATCAAGCGCGCCATGGCCGCGCGTTTGCGCATGCCGCCGGAAAGCTGGTTGGGGTAACTTTCGCCGAAACCGGTGAGGCCCACCAGCGCCATCAGCTCCTCGACCCGTGCTTCGATCTCGGCCTTGGGCACGCGACGAATCTGCAACGGCACGGCGATATTGCCAGCCACGGTGCGCCAGGGCAGCAGGTGATCGGCCTGGGTCATATAGCCGACCCGGGTGTTCACGCCTTTGACTTCAACGCCGTCGTAGTGCACTTCGCCGACCGTGGGGCCGAACAGCCCGGCGGTCATGTTGAGCAAGGTGGACTTGCCGCAGCCCGAGGGGCCGACCAGGGTGATGATTTCGCCGCGCTGGACCTCCAGCGACACATTGCGCACGGCCACAAACTGGCGGCCCTCGACTTTGAAGCTTTTTTGCACGCCTGAAAAACGGATAAAGGGTTTTGCGCTCACCGCCCCTCCTCGTCCGGTACGCCGGACTTGTCTGTTGTTGGTGTGCAGAGGATGAGGGGGATGACAGATTTGTGGCGCACGGGATCGGGCCGGATCATGCGCGGGATCGGGACACCGGTGATTGGGGTTGCGCCTGGAGGAACCGACTCGAATGTGGGAGCTGGCTTGCCTGCGAAGGCGGCCTGACAGACGACCTGGATGTTGGATCTAACCGGGTGCATATCCGTTACTTGGGTAACGGCTGCTATGGGTTCCGCCCTTACGGCGGGTCACTTTGGAAAAGAGCCCCAAAGTAACCAAAGGGCTCTTGCCCCAACACTCGGCACCTCGCCTAGGCTCGGTGTGCCCGGAATCCGACAGTGATTTGGGGGGCCGCCGCCCCCCCCCATCCATGGCGCGGGGCGGCTAAACCGGC